>JAUYKX010000222.1 GCA_030699055.1 Candidatus Nanopelagicales bacterium | reverse complement strand
TAAACCCACGGCCGCCCGGTTGGCGGAAGTGCGACCTCTGATCGAGAAACACGTGTCCTCCACCATCCCGGGCGCACAGATCATCGATATCCAACTGGGGGTGGAGTACGACTCCTGGTCAGGAGCTGTGGTGCGTTTGGTCACAGGCGGCACATCCGCGACCTTGGCCGTCACGCTCATCCGCCATGACAACGCATGGAGGATTGGTGGCGCGGTGCCGGTCGGTGGCGGGTCATGACCTCCGATCGGCTGTCCTCGATCGGAGGGATCGCGCGACTGGTCGCTGTTCTGGTGATCGGTGGGCTGGTTGCGCTATTCCCGCTCGTAGGCGCCGGGTTTCCGGCTCACGGGGGTGCCGGGTGGGCCTCGGACGGGAGCCGGTGGTCGGGAACAGGATCAGTGTTCGTCCCGGGATCAGGGCATGTCGGCACCCGGCCCAATGACCCGTCGGGTTGCGATGGTTGTCGGTGGCATGTGGTGCCGGTGTGTGAGAAGAACACTTCCGAGGTTCCCTGCAGCGGGACTCCTTGGCTTCGTTGTCCGAACGACGCCGAACGCTACTACGTGTTGTTCGCCGCCAGTGCGTCGGCAGCGCTGAGCATGGTCGCCGCTCCGTGCATCGGGCCGGGAAGCAAGCCGGTGTCCACGGCCGAGATGGGCCGGGCGGTGGCGGAGCGGATCAACAGCGCGCCCCCTGGTCTTCGGCCGACTTATCAACCGAAGTCGGGTGCTCTCACCCAGTTACCGACGATTTTCAGATCGAATCAGCCCGCCGAAGTTCGACGCGAAGACTCCATAGCCGGCTTCTCCACGAAAATGGTCGCGAGAGCTCGATGGCAATGGTTCTGGGGAGATGGGAAAACCCTGACGACTACCAAACCTGGGGGTCGTTGGCCGGATCGCAGTGTCAGACACACGTATCGGACACCGGGAACGGTGGAAGTCCGGGTGCGGACCACGTGGGAGGCCCAATACTGGGTGGACGGTGCCGGTCCGTTTCGCGTCGACGGAGAGACGTTGAGGCAGAACGCAAAACTTGCGTTGGTTGTTCGGGAGGCGAGGGCAGTACTCACTGAATGATCGGAATGAGTGCGGGTCGAAGACCGTTGTGCCAACTACGGGCGGTTCGCGGGTCATTCGCCCACGCGTGACTACAATGTCTGCGGCGGCCTGGCCCCGGAACCGGGGTCGCAAATGTTTGACCAGGGCCGACCCGTTCCGGACTACCGAGAGCAAACCAACCAGCCATCGAGAGGTCGAGTTGTCGCCATCGCGCAACGCATCCACCCGAAAGGACACGAAGTCCGAGACCCCAACCCAGGCCAAATCTGCCAGGTCTGCGGTCAAGAAGACTGTCGCCGCTCCAAGGTCGACTTCGGCGTCGACCGACGAGGTCGGATCGGCCCCGGCGCCCGCGACGAAGAAGTCCGCTACCAAGGCGGTCCCCACGAAGGCTGCGGCGAAAAAGGCGGCGAAGAAGACTGCCGTGAAGAAGACTGCCGTGAAGAAGGCGGACCCCACGAAGGCGGCCGCTCCCAAGAAGGCCACCGGGAAGGCGGCCACCGCCAAGAAGGCCACCGCCAAGAAGGCCACCGGGAAGCAGGATGCGGCCCCGGTGCCCGAGGAAGAGGTGGCGCTGGCGGAACTGGGGGATGCCGCTCAACTCGAGGCTGAGCTGGAGGCCGAGTTAGCCGGCGACCTTGAAAAGATCAATTCGAAGGACGATTCCGCAAAGAAAACGGCACCCGCCAAGCCCGAGCAGCGCGAGGGATTCGTCCTCTCGGATGTCGACGACACCGACGAGCCCGTCCAACAGGTGCATCAGGCCGGGGCCACCGCCGATCCGGACAAGGACTACCTGAAGCAGATCGGCAAGGTCCCGCTGCTGAACGCCGAGCAGGAAGTGGAATTGGCCAAGCGGATCGAAGCCGGGTTGTTCGCGGAGGAGAAGCTGGCTGGCGGGGTGTCCGATTCCAGGTTGCGGGCCGACCTCGAGTGGATCGCCGCGGACGGTCGACGGGCCAAGAACCACCTGCTTGAGGCCAACCTTCGACTGGTGGTCTCGTTGGCCAAGAGATACACCGGACGCGGGATGCTGTTCCTGGACCTGATCCAGGAATGCAACCTGGGCCTGATCCGGGCCGTCGAAAAGTTCGACTACACCAAGGGTTACAAGTTCTACACGTATGCGACCTGGTGGATTCGCCAGGCGATCACGCGGGCGATGGCCGATCAGGCGCGGACCATCAGGATCCCCGTTCACATGGTCGAGGTCATCAACAAGTTGGCCCGGGTCCAGCGGCAGATGCTGCAGGATCTCGGCCGGGAACCGACACCCGAGGAACTCGCCCGGGAACTCGATATGACTCCCGAGAAGGTGGTGGAGGTCCAGAAGTACGGTCGGGAGCCGATATCACTCCACACCCCGCTCGGTGAGGACGGCGACAGTGAGTTCGGCGACCTGATCGAGGACTCCGAGGCCATCGTTCCCTCGGATGCCGTCGGATTCACGCTGCTACAGGAGCAACTGGAATCCGTGCTCGACACGTTGTCCGAGCGCGAAGCGGGAGTCGTCCGAATGCGTTTCGGTCTGACCGATGGTCAGCCCAAAACCCTCGACGAGATCGGGAAGGTCTACGGGGTCACCCGGGAGCGAATCCGCCAGATTGAGTCGAAGACCATGTCGAAACTGCGTCATCCCTCGCGTTCACAGGTGCTGCGGGATTACCTGGACTGATCCTGCCCGCGGCCGGTAGTGATGCGTTCGCCCTGATCATCGATCCAGGCCCCTTTTGACGCGAGCGCCGGCCCGTGGTGGCGTGCATGGTGGCCGCAGAACAGCAACTCGCTGCCAGCCCGGAGCATGACCCGCACATGAGCGGCAGCTCCGCAACGGTCGCAGCGGTCGGCCGCAGTGAGGATTCTCGGTGGCTGCGCGGTCTTGACCATGACTTGCCTCCCGTCCCTGATCTGTGCGCGAACCACGACCGGTGTCGGGCTCGTAGTGCGTCAACAGTCTGTCACCTGTGTTTCCTTCCCGCACGGCTCGCAGTCTTGTTCGTCGGTAGCGAACTCGTGGTTTGCGAAACTGGGCCGTTCGGGTGATATTCACCAGCCGAATGGTTGGGTTGCGGGGGCGCGAAAACGCGGGCGGTGGGAGCGTGCCGATGTCGGTGGCCTGGACTAGTTTCGGGAAACGTGCTGAGAAGGATTGACGACGTGACCCTTGAGCATCGGGCTCATTGGTTCACAGGCCGCGGAGAATTGTGGCTTCATGCCGGTACCCGGGCATTCCTGGTTGATGCGCATGCGCGCGCCCGGGATGTGCGGCGAGACGAACAGGCCCAGGAAGCTCACCCGGTGGCCTATCCGGTGGCCGACGGCGGGCGGACCTATTGGCGCTATCGCGATCGTTGGTACCTCGATCGCGACGGCTTGGACGCGCAGGAGGTCCAGGCCCTGCTATCGATGCGGGACAGTTTGCGCGCGGCAGCGGTTTCCCGGGCCCGGGCGCAGGTTGGCGCGGCTGGATCGCGGGCCGAGAACATCAGCCCGAGGCACATAGCGGCATCCGTCCGGCAGTTCGTTTGGGAGCGGGACGGCGGGGCCTGCGTCAATTGCGGTGCGACGACGGAGTTGCAGTTCGATCACGTGATACCGCTGGCCCTGGGAGGCGGCCGGGATGAGGACAATCTGCAAATCTTGTGCGGACCCTGCAACCGCCGCAAGGGAGTCGGCGTAATCGTTGGCTAACCTGCGGGAATGGCCCAGATGTCCGCGGAATACACCGCTGCCCAACTGACCGTCCTCGAAGGACTCGACGCGGTCCGGAAGCGGCCGGGTATGTACATCGGCTCGACCGACGGCCGGGGCCTGATGCATTGCATCTGGGAACTGATTGACAACGCTGTCGACGAGGCGCTGGGAGGGCATTGCACGAAGATCTCAGTCACGCTCCATCTGGACGGCTCGGTCGAGGTCTCCGACAACGGTCGGGGAATTCCGGTCGATGCCGAGAAGAAGAGCCGGTTGTCGGGCCTGGAACTGGTGATGACCAAACTGCATGCCGGTGGGAAGTTCGGCGGCACCTCGTATGCAGCGTCCGGGGGCCTGCACGGGGTCGGAGCCAGCGTCGTCAATGCCCTGGGTGAGCGGGTCGATGTCGAGGTCGATCGGGATGGGAAGACGCACACGGCTTCGTTTCGTCGCGGCGTGACCGGTGTTTTTGCTGGAGACGGACCCGCCGTCCCATTTTCCCGCAAGTCCGGACTGCGGGTGGTCGGGTCGGTGCCCCGCAAGCGAACCGGCACCAGGGTTCGCTGGTGGCCTGATCCTCAGGTTTTCACGCCCGATTCCCGCGTCTCGTGGGCGGACCTCTTGGAACGAGCGCAGCAGACCGCGTTTCTCGTTCCTGAACTCGCCTTGGTTGTGCGGGACGAACGCGAACTCGGCGATGGGGAGCCGGTCGAGCGGACCTTCCAATGCAAGGGTGGTCTGCGAGACTTCGTGGAATCGCTCGCCCCGGACACGGCGGTTACCGGGGTGATCTCTCTGGTCGGTTCCGGCGGGTTTTCGGAGACGGTTCCGGTGCTTGACACCCGGGGTCGGCTGGTTTCCCAGGAAGTGGAGCGTCAACTGACGGTGGACGTGGCCATGCAATGGAACGCCGGCTACGAGACCGTCGTCCGCTCCTTCGTGAATGTGATCGCGACGCCAAAGGGCGGAACCCATGTGGCCGGGTTCGAGCGTTCGCTGGTTCGCGTGGTCAACGACGCGCTGCGGGCGGCCAAGGTGCTGCGGGCCAGCGAGGAGAACGTGACCAAGGATGACGTGACGGAGGGCCTGGTGGCGCTGGTCGCCGTTCGGCTTCCCGAGCCTCAGTTCGAGGGGCAGACCAAGGAAGTCCTGGGCACGCCCGCTGCATCTCGCATCGTTGCCCGAGTGGTGGCGGATCGATTGGCCGAATGGTTTACCTCGCCGCCTCGGGGTGAGAAGGCCAGTGCCCGGGCGGCGCTGGAGAAGATCGCGTCTGCGGCGCGGGCCCGGCTCGCCGCCCGGCAGCAGCGGGACACCGTGCGGCGGAAGAACGCGCTGGAATCATCGTCGTTGCCAGCCAAGCTGGTTGACTGTCGAAGCAGTGACCAAGAAGAGACGGAGCTGTTCATCGTCGAGGGGGACAGTGCTCTCGGGACCGCGAAGCTGGCCCGGGATTCGGCTCGCCAGGCGCTGCTGCCCATCCGGGGAAAGATCCTGAATGTGCAGAAATCGGGTCTGTCCGACATGTTGAAGAATGCCGAGTGTGCGGCGATTATTCAGGTGATCGGCGCCGGTTCGGGTCGTAGCTTCGAGCTCGACGCCGTCAGGTACGGCAAGATCATCCTGATGGCCGATGCTGATGTCGACGGAGCCCACATCAGGTGCCTGCTACTGACCCTGATGCATCGCTATCTGGCCCCCTTGCTTGAGGCCGGTCGCGTGTTCGCCGCTGTGCCACCGCTTCACCGGGTGGAGACGGCTGGGCGCGGGGGTAAGCCAGGTGAGTTCCGATACGCGTATACCGACGAGGAGATGCTCCGCGTGGTCGCCCAACTGCGTTCGGAGGGGCTGACCGTCAAGGAGCCGGTGCAGCGATACAAGGGCCTGGGAGAAATGGATGCCCGGCAGTTGCGCGAGACCACCATGGACCCGGCTCATCGAACGTTACGTCGGGTGACTGTCGGCGATGCGCACGATGCGGCAGGCGTATTCGAGCTCCTCATGGGGGGAGAGGTTGCCCCCCGCAAGGAGTTCCTGGTTGCAAGCGCCACGGAGTTGCGGCGCGATCGCATCGACGCCTGACCGGGCCCGACGCCCGGCGTCAGGTTCGGGGCTCAGGACAGTCAGCCGTTGGACTCCCCGGAAGAGTGCCCGGGGAACACGCCGTGGTTCGGGTCGATCAGCGGGGCGGCGTTGTTGACGGCGATTGCGGCCTCACCGAAGCCGACCGAGATCAACGGGACCTTGCCCGGGTAGTGGGTGATGTCGCCAGCGGCCAGCACTCGCGGAATGTTCGTCCGCATGGCGCTATCGACGACGATCCGTCGCTTCTGTAGTTCCAGGCCCCACTCGGCCAAAGGGCCGATATTGGCGATGAAGCCCAGAGCGGCGACGACGGTTTGGGCTGGCAGCGTTTCGACCGAGCCGTCTTTCTTTGAGGTTACGTCGACTTCAGCGACGTGCTCGCTTCCTCCGATTCTGGTGACCTCGGCGGAAGTAATCAGGCGCACGCCAGCATCTCGGATCTTGTCAACCATGGTGGAGTGAGCGCGGAACTGGTCGCGCCGGTGGACCAAGGTGACCGAGCGGGCGATCTGGTGCAGTGACCAGGCCCAGTCGACGGCCGAGTCTCCGCCACCGATGATGACCACATCTTTCCCGGCATGTTCCTGCAGTCGGGGCACGAAGTAGGCGACACCGCGGTCGAGAAAATCCTCGCCAACCGGAACGGGTCGGGGCCGGAACGACCCGATTCCACCGGTGATCACTACCGCCTTGGCGGTGACGGTCGATCCGTTGGCTCCGGTGATTGTCACCCGGTCCTCGACCGAAAGATCCAGCGAGACCGCCTGTTCGCCCAGCAGGTACGTCGGTTTGAACTGAGCGGCTTGGTCGACCAGCCCCTGAACCAGATCGCGGCCTTTGATGACTGGGAAACCAGCCACGTCGAAGATTTCCTTCTCTGGGTACATGGCCGTGATTTGCCCACCCGGTTCGGGTAGCGCATCCATGATCGTCACAGAGAATCCGCGGAAGCCCGCGTAGTACGCGGCGTACAGGCCGGAGGGCCCGGCGCCGATGATGAGCATGTCGCATTCGATGTCAGGCACGGGCGACACGCTACAACCTGCCTTGCGCGCGGCCGAAACCCGTTTGCCCGCGTTGGTCCGCAGCCGGAACTCAGCGGGGCTCGTTGCCCGGCAGCCACTTGATGTTGCAACCCATCGCGGGCCGATGAGGCTCGGGGACGGGTTGGCCCGAAGTGATCAGGATCAGCGCCTCCCGCAACACGGTGCCGGTGACCGGGATTCCGTTGCCCGGGGAGGACGCATCGAGAGCGCCTCGATACGCCAGGGCTCCGTTTCGATCGAAGACGAAGAAATCGGGCGTGCAGGCGGCCCGGAAAGCGGCTGCGGCTTCCTGATCGGTGTCGATCAGGTAGGGGAAGTGCCAGCCGGCGCGACCGGCTTGGTTGCGTAGCCCTGCCACATCATCGTCCGGGAATTCGTTTACATCGTTGGAGCAGATGGTGACAAACGAGACGTCCCGATCGGCGAACTCAGCGGACACCTTCCCGATCCCGTTCTCGACGTGTCTTACGTAGGGGCAGTGGTTGCAGGCGAAAACCACCGCCAGTACTCCCGAACCCCGGATCTCGACCAGGCTGAATCGATCACCGTCGAGGTCGGGCAGTTCGAGGTTCGGCAGTTGAGTGCCCAGCGGCAACATGTTGGAATGGGTCAGCGACATTGGGTCAGACTATTGACTGCCGGACCGCCCGGTCGCGCTCTCTGGGCGGAATCATCACGCGGGAGCAAGGCTGGCGATGGGATCGCGGGCCGGTGAGGATCAATAATGAACAAGGACGAAATCGCCGACGATGGCAATCTCGCCGATCTGATCGAGGGTAACCGGCGATTCGTCGAACAGTTCCAGGATCAGACGCTGACCGGGCGCGCCCGAAGAGGGTTGGCGGTTGTGACCTGCATGGATTCGCGCATCGACCCGCTTGCCCTGCTGGGCCTGGAGGCGGGCGACGCGAAGATCCTCCGCAACGCCGGGGCCAGGGTCACCGATGACGTATTGCGCACGCTGGTCCTGGCTTCTTCCCTGCTCAATGTGTCGCGGGTGCTGGTGATGCCGCACACCGACTGTCGTATGGCCTCCGCGACCGCTGACGAGATCCATGAGCTCCTGGCGGAGGAGTACGGGGTGGACACCCGCAGCCTCGACTTCCGAGCTGATCCCGACCAGTTGGGTGCATTGAGGCACGACTTGCAGAGGGTGCGTTCCTA
>JAUYKX010000217.1 GCA_030699055.1 Candidatus Nanopelagicales bacterium | reverse complement strand
GCACTGACGAACCCGGCGACCGTCTCGTAGGGGCCGGTCGGGAGAGTGACGCCGGTGTCGCGGGCCAGATCGTCCAGGTTGGTCAGACCGTCCACGTCGCAGGCCTCGGGAATGTCCGGTGCCGTACCGGTGTCGTCCGATGGCTCGTCGTATTCGTCGGTGATATCCCCAACCAGTTCCTCCACCAGGTCCTCGAGAGTGACTATCCCCGCGGTGCCGCCGTATTCGTCGACGACGATCGCCATGTGCTGATGCTGCGCCTGCATCGCCTGCAGCGTCGGCAGCACCCGCTTGCTCTGCGGAAACCGGGCGATCTGGCGCGCCAGCTGTCCCAACCGGACGGCCCGCCCCGTCGCCGTGGGGTTAACAACATCGCGAAAATGAACAAAACCGATGACTTCGTCGGAACTGGCCCCCACCACCGGGTATCGAGAATAGGGCAACCCCATGATCTTGCGAGCCGCCCGGAAAGCCGTGATGCCCGCAGGCAGGAACTGCACTTCCGTTCGAGGGATCATCACTTCGATCAGCTCTCGATCCGCTGCCTGGAAGACATCGTCAATCACTGCGCGCTCGGCATCACTCAGATCGGTATGCGCCGCGACCATACGGCGCAGTTCCTCCTCCGTCACGCTCGTTCTACCGGCGCCAGGGTCGAATCCGAGCAGACGAACCACGGCATTCGTGCTCACGGACACCAGCCAAATGAATGGTCGGGAAATCCGCGCCAACCAGTCGACAACGCCCGAAAGAGCCAGCGCCGTACCCTCGACCCGCTGAAGGGCAATTCGTTTCGGTACCAACTCCCCGACCACCAACGAGACGTAAGCGACAACCACCGTAATAGCGATGAAGGCCACGTTGTCGGAGACTGTTTCCGACAGACCAACCCGTTGCAGCGCCGGGGAAACATGAGGGGCGATCTGAGCCGCACCATAGGCCGCCGACAAGAACCCGGTAAGGGTGACGCCGACCTGCACCGCTCCGAGGAACCGGTTGGGATTCGAGGCGAGCCGAGCCAGACGGGCGCCACGGCGCCCGCGAGTGGAGGACAGCCGAGAAATCTGGCCTTCCCGCAACGCGACCAGAGATGTCTCGGCGGCAGCGAACACACCACCCACTACCGACAGGGTGAAGACCACGGCCAGGGTGACCAGGATTTCGGACATCGCACCGGCACTTTAGCCCTTATCGGCGGTTGATCACTGTTTTGTCGTGGTGGCGTCAGGGGATAACGCGACGAGGTGAGCGGGCGGCGCGGGTTTGTCGGGTTGGGTGTTGGTCAGAATGGTGGGTCGGGTTCGGGTGGTTCTGGTGGTGACCCGACCGGTGGTTGTGATGGTTCCGGTGGTTCCGGAATGATCTCGGGGCCGCTGAGTGGGGGTTCGGGTTCGACTCGGATTTCTTCGCCGGTGGGGGTTTTCCAGGTGCATGACCCGTCAGCCCCCGATTCGATGATCGACCAATCCGTGTGGGTCTTGATCCGATGGTGGCGCCGGCACAGGGCCCCGAGGTTCTCCTGGTTGGTTTGCCCTCCCTGGTCCCAGGGTTTGGCGTGGTCGATGTCGCATCGGCGGGCCGGTTGCTCGCAGCCGGGGAAACGGCAACGCTGATCGCGGGCCACAATGAACTCGCGCAAACCCGGGCCGGGCGTGTACCGGAGCCGACCGGTGTCGACCAGTTTTCCCCCGCCTTCCTCGGTGACCCATTTGGTCCACGTGGTCTCGACCGCCAGTTGCCGGGCGACGGGTCCGGGAATGGGCCCGTAGCCTGCCAGTTCACCGGGGTTGTTCGCCAAACCCAGGGCGGTGGGAAGATCAAGTACGATGTGGGCCTGCCAACGGGCCGGGTCAACCCCGGCATCGGCCAAACCCCGCCCCGCCAAAGCACCCAGGCCGATGAGCGCATCCGCCCGGTACGCCCCCAACGGGGCCAGCCCAGCATCGGCACCCGCATCAGCACCCGCGGACCCGGCCAGGCCCGCCGCCAGGCCCTGAGCCCGAACCAGTTGCCGATCACGGTCCTTCGCCGCGGACGCGATTTCGGTCAACACCGAATACAACGACTGTGCCTCGCAGGCGGGCAGATACGCCTGCAAGATCGCCATCGAGTACGGGGCGGGAATCAAGGTCACCGACCGGTCCGCCACCTCCCGGGCGCACCGGGTGAGCTGCTGTTCGCCGGCCAACCGGGCAACCGCCCGGCGCACACCGCGACGCAACTGCTGAGGGGTTTGTTCCCCCGCCCGGGTCAGAACACACTGCTCAACCTGGGCGACGGTTTCGTCATCGAGGTCGACGGTTTCCTCACAGATCACGTGAGCGGCCTTCGGTGAGATCACCCCCTCGCTCAAGGCAGCCAGGGTGGCCGGGTACGACTCGGTCAACACCCGCGCCCACCCCACCTGTGCCTGCGCCGAGCCCGGACTGACCCGCAGGGCCGTGGCCACCAGCTCCGCCCCGGCATCGATCCCCCGCCCGCCCGCATCGACACCAGGGTCCACACCGGCGTCGGCGACTTGGGCCATAGCCCGGGCCTTACCCGCGCACACCCATGACTCCAACCTCGACCAGGCCCGCAACAAATCGATCCGATCATCCAGATCCAACCCGTCCACGTCAACCCCGGCCAACACCTCCGCCAAACCCGGCCCCGGAGGCAACAACGGCGGCGGCGGGGACGGTGGCGGCGGTTCCGGTTGCGGCGGCAGCGGCGGTTGGGAAGGCAGTGGCCCCGGCGACGACGGCACGGAATCCGTCAACCCCGCCCCGCCACCGGTATCAAAACTTCCCCGTGTGTCGAACATGTGTTCGATACTACCGGTATTCGCCGACACCAAAAACCCGAAAACCCGGTTATCCACACCACCAAACCCAAAGAAAAACCACCTGCGTCACCACCGACATACCGCCGCCGCGCTACCGCCGAAACCGCGCCAGCACCGGCGCGTGATCGCTCCAACGATCCGAGTACGACCCAGCCCGACCCACCCGATAATCCACCAACCGCCCGGCGATCCCGGGTGTGGCCAGCAGGTAGTCGATGCGCCATCCAACGTCGTTCTCAAACGCCCGACCGCGCCACGTCCACCACGTATACGGACCAGGCGTTTCCGGCCCCGCGTGAGCCCGACCAACGTCAACCCAACCGGCCGACAACCACCGGCCGACATGCTCACGCTCCGCCGGCAGAAAACCGGCCCGATCCCGGTTCCCACGCCAGTTCTTGATGTCAACCCGCTGATGGGCAACGTTGAAGTCCCCGACCACGACGACCTCCGCCAACTCGTCAGCCGCAATCCTCCTGAGCTCGGCCAAGCGTCGATCCATCAGATCCAGGAAGCGGTACTTGGCCTCCTGCTTGGCCGTGCCGGCTTCGCCGCTGGGCACATAAACGGACGCGACGGTCAGCCGGCGACCGGCCCAACCGATGTCCACCTCAACCCACCGACCACACTCGGCGAACACAGGCCCACCCCCAGACCCACTGATCGAGCCGGGCGCCACCCGAACCTCGCGAGGTGCCTCCTTGGTCAGAATCGCCACCCCGCACCGACCCGGCTGGCTGCACGGCGCATGGGCCAAGTGCAGGTGCTCCAACCCGGAATCGGCCAACGTTTCGGTCAGCTGATCCCGGGACGACCGAACCTCTTGGAGACACAGGACATCGGGATCGCCAGCAGCCAGCGACTCCAAACCACCGCGACGAGCAGCAGCCCGAACGCCATTCACATTGACGCTGATCACCTTCACCGCGACGCCTCACCACCAACCACGTCGGGCCGTACCGCGAAGCCGAGAGACCTATCGGCCCGCGCGAGCCGCGGCGAGATTCAGGCTCAGAGCCTCGAGGAACTCCTGGGTGGTCAGCCACTTCTGACCCGGACCGATCAACAGCGCCAAGTCCTTGGTCATCTGACCCGCTTCGACCGTCTCAACGCACACCCGCTCGAGATCGTTCGCGAACTCGACGACGTCGGGCGTGCCGTCCAGCTTGCCGCGATGGGCCAGCCCCCGCGTCCAGGCGAAGATCGACGCAATCGGGTTGGTCGAGGTCGGCCGACCCTTCTGGTGCTCGCGGTAGTGACGGGTGACGGTCCCGTGGGCCGCCTCGGCCTCGACCGTCCGGCCGTCAGGGCTCATCAGCACCGAGGTCATCAGGCCCAGTGAACCGAAGCCCTGAGCGACGATGTCGGACTGCACATCACCGTCGTAGTTCTTGCAGGCCCACAAATAGCCGCCCTCCCACTTGAGAGCAGCCGCCACCATGTCATCGATCAAGCGGTGCTCGTAGGTCAGGCCGGCAGCTTCGAACTGGTCCTTGAACTCCGTCTCGTAGACCTCGGCGAAGATGTCCTTGACCCGGCCGTCGTAGCGCTACAGGATCGTGTTCTTGGTTGATAGGTAGACGGGATAGTCGCGGGCCAGCCCGTAGTTCATGCAGGCCCGGGCGAATCCGCGAATCGACTCGTCCAGGTTGTACATCGCCATGGCGACCCCACCGCCCGGGAAGTCGAACACATCGATCTCGATCGGTTCCGAGCCGTCCTTCGGCGTGAACGTGAGCATGAGCTTGCCCTCACCGGGGACGACGATGTCGCTGGCCCGGTACTGATCGCCGAAAGCGTGACGACCGACGACTATCGGCTTCGTCCAACCCGGCACGAGGCGGGGGACGTTACTGATGATGATCGGCTCGCGGAAGATCACCCCTCCGATGATGTTGCGGATCGTCCCGTTTGGCGAACGCCACATCTGCTTGAGGCCGAACTCCTCCACCCGCGCTTCGTCAGGCGTGATCGTCGCGCACTTCACTCCCACGCCGTATTCGAGAATCGCGTTCGCCGCATCCACCGTCACCTGATCATCGGTGGCATCCCGGTGCTCCATGCCCAGGTCGTAGTACTTCAGATCGATATCCAGGTGAGGCAGGATCAACTCATCCTTGATGAAGGACCAGATGATCCGGGTCATCTCGTCACCGTCGAGTTCGACAACCGGGTTCAGTACTTTGATCTTTGACATTCTTGCTCCGCTTTCGTGGTCGGCTGGGTTCGTGATCAGCTGGACGGGATACCTCGAGAGTCCGAGGCCTCAGAGATGGGCGACGTCGGCCTGCTTGGCCCGGACAGCCTCGGCCGCGGCGGCCAG
>JAUYKX010000204.1 GCA_030699055.1 Candidatus Nanopelagicales bacterium | reverse complement strand
GAACCGACCAGTATTCGTCGTGCCCGGGCGACAACAGCCCCCGAGCCCCGTCGATCAACCCTGGATCACGGTCCACGTCGATATTGGTCATCCAGGCCAGCGGCACGCCGGCGGCTTCCACCGCCCGGGCCAGGGAAACCTCGTAGCTCATCAGGAACGGAATGTTGGCGGAGGCCACGGGCCGATCAAGACTGACGGCAAATGATCGCGCGTCGAACGTCTTGGACTCATTGCCGTACAGATTGCGCCCACCCCACAGGTTGTAGGCGGCCATCGTGGTGATCGATGAGATGACCACCACCTTCCCATCGGAATTCGTCGAACGCACAACCAACGGAACGTACGCCGCCTTCCCCTGGGCAACCAGGTGGATCAGATACTGACCCTCCGGCCAATCAGTGGTGTCCAACTCGGCACTGCGTTTCCAAGGCGCGTCGACCATCCGAGTCCCGGAATCGGTCCGCGGGCCGCTCTGCCGTTGGCCCCGAAACGGACCGGCCTCGGCCACCAGCGCTCCGCCCTTGCGCTCATATGCGCCGATCCGATAAGCCCGAACTCGCCAGCTATCGGCTCGGGTCGACACGAACAACGGCACGATTTCACCGGGGACGACGGACTCCTTCCCCGCATATCCTTCGATCAGGCTCGGTGGGGCGGCGTCCTTGCTGTCGATCACCCAAGCCCGGGTCGGTTCCAGATCACGCCCGGCCACCGGCGCAGCCGATTCGACAGGGCTGCTCCGAACGTTCGCCGTGGCCGAACAGGCGCCCAACGCGGCCAAACCTGCCAGTGATCCCAGGAACGCGCGCCGCTCCATCTGCCCGGCAACTCGATAGTCCATCCGACAACTGTCGCACACGAATTGGCGATCCCCGAGTCACCCGGTGGCATTATGCGACCGCAAGGCGTCGGCCGCGTCGACAGCTTCGGCCGCGACGACCCGATCACGGTAGGCCCGGACCGCCCGGCGCAACTCCTGGTCAAGGTCGATTCCGTCGGCGGCGCAACGAGCGGCCAGGGCGAGCAGGAACTCACCTGGTTCCGGTCGATCCGGATCGGTGAGGATCCGGTCGGCAGCAGCCTGGGCCGATGGACCGCCGACCGGCACCGCTGATCCGGCTCGGACCGCGCGGCGGGTCAACTTGGCCGCCAGCGGAAGGGACGGCATGGACAGGGGAATTCCGTCCATGGCCGAGACACGCCCTTTCTCGCGGGCCTTGCGGGCCTGCCAGCTCGCCTCGGCAGAGGCAGCGTCGGGGGCGTCTTCCGCGGCGAAAACATGCGGATGGCGCCTGATCAGCTTGGCCGTAATACCATCGGCCACCTCTGCCAAACCCCAGGCCCCGGTGGGTCGCTCCTCCGCGAGGCGAGCGTGGAACACCTCTTGGAGCAGCAGATCACCCAGTTCCTCCCGCAGGGAGTCATCGTCCGCCGAGTCGATCGCGTCAATCACCTCGTAGGTTTCCTCGACCAAGTACTCCACCAACGACGAGTGGGTCTGGGTCGCGTCCCAAGCGCAGCCGCCCGGTGATCGCAGCGCGTTCATCACCGCGCACAATCGGGTCACCGCCACGCCCGCGGCGCGCGCGGACTCGGTGACCACCACCGAGTCCGGTAGGTCGGCCCGTTCGACCGTCACCTCACCTGCGCTCCCCTGAGCGACTCGACGTCGCGACGGGGGGCAGGTGTCGACAGATCGTCCGGAGTGGCGATGACCTGGAGTTGTTCCGGATCCCAGATGCCGAACCGGGGACTGACCCGGGTGTCGAGTTGCTTGGACAGCTCGGCGACGGCCAGCACGGTGGCCAGTTCCTGCCCCTCGGCACCTTGCCCGGGGGCCAGAACGGGACCCAACTTCGCAACCAGCAGCGTCGCCTTGGCCGTGTTGTTGATCTCGCTGGCGGGAATTCCGCGCCGCAGCAACCCCTGCTCGAACGCTTCACGGTCTCCGCCCATCAGGGCCACCTGCTCGTCGATGAACGACTGGACCTCTTCGGAGCTCACCGAGACCTGATGCTTGGCCGCCAAGTCGAATACCAACTGCTGAGTGATCATCCGGTTGAGAATCGCCGCCGACACGGATTGGGACTCCGGCACCCGCAGCGGTTCGGTGACCGCCGTGATCTGGGACGCGAGGGCCTCGTCCGTGATCCGATGCTTACCGATCACGGCGGCGGACCCGGCGAGTACGGGCCCGCAGGCAGTCGCCAACAGCAACAAACCAGCCGCCCCGGCGGCGGTGAGGATCCGACGGGACCTCTTCGCGAGTCTCACTTGTTCTCCTTGCCCGGCATCGGCCCCACGAGCAGAGCCGTCTCGATCAGGTTCCTGGTCCAGGCCAGCAACTCGTTACCGGTGAGCGGACTGCCGCCAACCTTGGCCGTACGCGCCACCGGCACCAGGATCGTACGGGTTGCGGGCTTGATGACGCTGCCCGGGAAGAGTCGGGACAGGCGCAATTGGGCTGACTCGGGCAGTTCGACCGGTGACATCCGAATCCGGGTACCCGCTTGAACGATTTCCGCCAGACCTGCCCGGCGAGCGAGCAACTTCAGGTTGGCGACCTCGAGCAGCGTCTTTACCGGGGCCGGTAGCGGGCCGAACCGATCCACCAATTCGGCAGCCGCGGCGTCGATCTGAGCCTGATCCGCGGCGGCGATCTGGCGATAGGCGGCCAGGCGAAGGCGAGCGGCGGAGACGTAGTCCTCTGGGATGCGAGCGTCGACGGGCAGTTCGACCCGAACTTCGACCAGCTCACCGTCCGATCGCCCCGTGGCCTCGGCCAGCGCCTCCCCAACCAGGCGGACGTAGAGGTCGAATCCGACGTCCGCGATGTGCCCGGACTGCTCACCTCCGAGCAGATTTCCCGCTCCTCTGATCTCGAGGTCCTTCATGGCCACGGCAATGCCCGCCCCGAGATCAGTGTGTTGGGCGATGGTCGCCAGTCGCTGGTGAGCGGCCTCAGTCATGTTGCCGTCCGGCTCGTACATGAAATACGCGTAGGCCCGCTCCGAGCCTCGACCCACGCGCCCTCGCAGCTGATGCAGCTGACTCAGGCCGAATCGATCCGCCCGATCGACGATCAGGGTGTTGGCGTTGCTGATGTCCAGCCCGCTCTCGACAATCGTGGTGCAGACCAGCACGTCGACCCGCCGCTCCCAGAAGTCCAGGATCACCTGTTCGAGTTGAGCTTCCGGCATCTGGCCGTGGGCGATAGCCACGCGGGCGTTGGGCACCAGGTCGCGCACGCGCGCGGCTACCCGATCGATCGACTTGACCCGATTGTGAATGAAGAAGACCTGACCGTCGCGCAGCAGTTCCCGGCGGATGGCGGCCGCCACCTGGCGATCGTCGTACCGACCGACGAAGGTCAGCACCGGCAGCCGCTCTTCCGGGGGCGTCTGGATCGTGGACAGCTCACGAATTCCGGTCACCGCCATCTCCAGGGTGCGCGGGATCGGAGTCGCCGACATCGCCAACACGTCGACATTGGCCCTCAGTGCCTTCAGATGTTCCTTGTGCTCGACGCCGAATCGCTGCTCCTCGTCGACGATGACCAGACCCAACTCCTTGAATCTGATCTCGGGCGACAGCAGCCGATGCGTGGCGATGACCACGTCCACGGTGCCGTCGGTGAGGCCCGCGCACACGTCTCGAACCTCGGCGGGCGACTGGAACCTGGACAGCGCGGCGACCCGGACCGGGAACGCCGAGAACCGCTCGGTGAACGTCTTGGTGTGCTGGCTCACAAGCAGTGTGGTCGGCACGAGAACCGCCACCTGGGTGCCGTCCTGCACCGCTTTGAACGCGGCTCGGACGGCGATTTCGGTCTTGCCGTATCCGACGTCACCGCAGATCAACCGGTCCATCGGGATCGGCCGTTCCATGTCGGCCTTGACCTCGTCGATGGTCGACATCTGATCGGGGGTCTCAGTGAACGGGAAGGCGTCCTCCAGTTCGCGCTGCCACGGAGTGTCCGGGCCGAACGGTCGACCCGCGGCCGCCTGCCGGGCGG
>JAUYKX010000200.1 GCA_030699055.1 Candidatus Nanopelagicales bacterium | reverse complement strand
CCGCGCATTCTTCCGGTGGGTACCGGATTTCGTGGCCCGTCGACTGCCGGAGACGATCAACCGCGACGAAATGCGCACGCCGATGCAATGGACGCCGGGACCGAACGCCGGATTCTGTCCGGCCGGTGTTCGGCCCTGGCTGCCCGTCGATCAGCGATATCGCGAGGTGAATGTCGAGACGGAGGACGGTCAACCGGATTCGCTGCTCAACCTGTACCGGTCGCTGTTCCGGTTGCGTCGAGATCACGAGGTGTTGCGTACCGGTCGATTGCGGCTGCTGCCGAACCTTCCGCCGGACGTTGTGGGCTTTACGCGCGAAATGGCGGATGGAACCGGCAGGCCGGTTCGGGCGACGGTCTTGGCCAACCTGGGCAAGGTTGACCGGGCCGTTCCCGGCGTCGGTGGTGAAGTGGCGGTGCAGGCTGGCGTCGGGAGAATTGCCGATGCCGGGATGGAACTAGGTCCGAACTCAGCGGCGGTGCTGTGGACGGACGATGGCGAGAAGGGATCAGGAGATGGTTCGAATTAGTGAGTTAGCCGGAGGAGTTCGACGGCTGTGTCGACCGATCGGAATGGCCCTCATCGGCCTGTCCGTTGCGGTGTTTGCGGTTGGTTGCTCGTCGGGTTCGACCTCGCCTTCGGCCAGTCCCTCGGGATCGGTGGCGACACCGAGCGGGTCGTCCTCCGCCGGTCAGGTTCTGCCGCCGGTGATGGTCTCGAACACCCAGACGCAGGTGTCGGCCAAGGTCGGGGACACGATCGTGTTCTCCGGTCACCCGGTGGATGCCAAGATCGCGGCAAGTGACGGCTCGGTGCTCGAGATCCGCCAGGGTGGCAAGTCCGGCAGTTCAGAGGAGAACCCGTCGGCCCGGGCATTGAAGGCGGGCAGTGCCGAGGTGACAATCACGAACCCCGGCGATGGCAAGGTGCTTCAAACGGTTGAGGTGACGATCACCAGATAGCGGGCCAGCCCGCCAAGATCAGAATCTTCTTGTGCCCGGATCGGTTACTGCAGCGCTTCGTAAATTCGGGTCATGTGCGCCCGGGATCGCTGCCGGTTCTCCAGATTCCGTTCAGTCGCGGCGCGGTCCGCGAGCACGAAATCGCGCAATTGGTGACCGAACTCCGAGACCAGCAAGAATTTCCGCGGATCAACCTCGACGTTGTTCAGGTACTGCAGGACCAATGCGTCGCCGTTGTCGATCTCTGGGAAGACCCCGCAGTAGAAGAACCCGAGCTCCTGCAGGCCAACTCCGTAGTAGGAGGTGAGGGGATCAGCCATCGGCAGGATCAGGCGGATCACATCGAAGCGGTTGAGGCAGAGCTGGTTCAACTGGTGCTGCAACGCGGAGACGAAATCCCGCCCGTATTCCACCGGTTTGATCAGGGCAATCCCGGCCTCGTGACGAAGTTGGAGATCCAACCGACTCGTTTCCGGGACATCTTCTGGCGGCCGCTGGATCGGCGGCTGCAGGGTGCGAGGCAACTCCGCGTTCGCGTAGAGCGATTCGGTGATGTCGCGATACACCTGCGGCACGAAGACACGACGTTCGATGTCCTTCCCAACGCCGTTGTAGAACCAGACGCTCGCGCTGCGCAAGCCGCCCTGTGAGGCGTCCGCACCGTCGATCTCCTTGAACTCGACGTTCGGCTGCACATCGGCAACAAGCAGCGCGACCTCATGTCCGCCGAACTTCAACGCGATCTTCTGGCTGGCGGTATGGACGGTAACCGCAGAGCTGTATTGGCCGATGAAACCCTGCTCGATAAGTCGCATGGCGTGGGCCAAGGTAAGTTGACCTGCGACCTTGAACTTGCGGTACGCCGGGTCGACTACCAGCATTCCAACCAGGCCCACCACCGAATCCGGCCTGTCGACCGTCGTTGCCATGTGGCCAACTATTCGCCCGTTAACCAGCGCAACTGTTCCACGGTGGCGACCGGCGGCGATGAACTCGGCCAACCGTTCCGGTTCATAGACGATCTCGAACCAGTAGGCGGAGTAGCCGTAACAGCGATGGAACAACCGGGCGACTTCCAACGTGTCCGATGGTCGGAGTTCTCGTGTCTCGATCTCGGGTATGGAGCCGTCCAGAGGAGTTTCTCCTTCACCCCCGGGCTCGTCGAGATCGATGTCGTCCCGCAGATCGCGGTACCGCAACTTCTTGAACAATTTCGCGTTGTTCCCCGCCCGACCGTGGCTTGAGAAGTCGAGTTCGTCGGCGAAGCCGAGCCGGATCAGCTCAGCCAACCGTGGCGGATGCGCGCTCGTCCGAGTCAAGTACGACGGCGCACCCTGGTCGGATAGCACCACCGACACCCCGCCGGGCTGCCTCTGAACCAAAACGTCGAGGGCTACCTCATCACCGGGTTCAAAGGCATTGGCTACGACCGCGGCAGCGAGTTCCTGTGTCACGCAGCGAAGCTGCGCGCAGTCAGCCGGTGAAACCCCGAGCACCATCGCCGCCTCGCCCACAGCCGCGCTCGCGATCGGAAGACTCTCGGCACCACGCACATGAAGCCGACACACGGTGGCCGATTGATCGACCTCGGCGGCTTGATCGGAAACCGCTGTGGACATTGGAGTGGACTCAGTCGGCATCGTTACCGCCAACTTGCTCTTGGTGTGCGCGTCTTTCGCGTAAAGCCACGGCCCGCTGCTCCAAATCCGCGAAGGACTCGCTGCCCGTGATGGTCGCGACGGTGCGTTGCCGCTCACCTTGGTCGATCTGCACCTGTAGAGCCTGCAACTCCGATGCCAACTGTTGCTCGCGTTGTTGCACCTCTTGGGCCATTTCCGTGAATCTGCGGGCCAGCGCGCCAAGCTCGTCGCCACGCCGACTGGCTTTTGCCAGGGTTTCCGGATGGAAGTGTCCGGCCTCCAGGTCAAACGTGGCCTGTCCCAGAGCTTCCATGGGCCTCGTTATCCGACGCGCGATCAAGAACGCCATCACACCGGCGAGAGCGGCGCACACCAACGTTGCCAAGATCGCGAACTGCACGGCGTCACCCAGGTTCCGTAGCGCGACCGCAGTGTCCATCTGAATGACGGCGTACTTGATTTCCGTGAGGTCGACGTCAGCCAACGCGGTCAGCGAGTTGCCTTTGACCGCGGCTGCCGGGCCACCCGTCGTTGCGTTGAGGTTTGCCAGCGTCCGAAGCTCATCTATGGAAGGAAGCGGCACCCACGCATCAGGCACCTGATGTGAAGCGATCAGGTCGAAGTTCGAGTTGTACAGCGCTGCACCTGTCACCGGACTGTTGCCCGTCGTCGCTTTGGCCAGGTTGAGGGCTGGGTCGTCCTCGGTCAGCTCGGCCAGTAGTTGCGCGGTCACGATTCCGTGTTCCTGCAAGATTGAATTCGCATGGGAGAGATTGCTGACCACAACCGCGCCGGCCACCATCACGCAAGCGATCACGACCAGCCCGACGAGGCCGGTGATGTACCGCGTGCTCAGCTTCATCGCATCAGGTCGCGGCAGCGAGTCGGTCGGCGAGTCGTTTCACGCCCAGCGACCACGGGTGTTCCGGGCTCGTGAGCGAAAACAATCCGGACGATGCGTTGCTGGCCACCGGCTGCGACAACGGCAGTGCTGCCACAACTGGCAAGCCGTAGGCCTGCTCGACCCTCGCGATAACCACTGACGGCTCGATGGCTTCGTACACCTTGTTGACCACGATGAGTCTTTCCGGGACTCCGAGTCGCGCGGCGACGTCGAGGGTCACGGCCGTGCCCTGATAGTCCTGATTGTCCGGCCGCATGATCACAATCAGGATGTCGCAGATCGCTGTGGTCAGGAGCGTCTCTTCATTCAAGCCGGGGTGGGTATCGATGAGCAGAAAATCCAGGTGCCGGGCGGAGCCAAGCTGGACCAGTGCGTCGTTCAACCGCTCGACGTCGTAGCCGTTGCGCAGGATCTCGGAAATGTCCGCCGGCGCGATCGATGAGGCCACCAGTTCGAGGCTGCCCGCGACGGGGAACGGGAGGCGGGACGAGACATCGGTGGACACCTCGGAAATCGCGACTCCGCCGTAAAGGAAATCGTTGAGTGTCTGCTTCGGGAGATCGCCTTCCATGAATCCGAACAAGACGTGGATCCCTGGGGACTGGATATCGGTATCGATGACGCAGACGCGCTTACCCGCCGCCGCGAGTTGACCCGCCAGATTGGCCGTCACGTTCGACTTGCCCGTGCCGCCCCGGAAGGAGTGGATGGCGACAATTTTGGTCATGGCTACTTTCGTCATGAGGAGGGGGCTACCGGCTCACAGGGTGGTAGCAAACGTAGAGGGATATGCCGTTCTTGCCATCCTGTGAAGATATCGAATGAAGATAAAAAATACCCGACTATCAGGCTGGGTTGCCTGCTGTGATGGATCCGAACGTGACGGGCTCGCACTGGGTCTCACCTGCGGAAACACTTCGGAGCGGGTGACCGGGATCGAACCGGCATGGCCAGCTTGGAAGGCTGGGGCTCTGCCATTGAGCTACACCCGCGTGCCCGTACCGCGAGGCCGGGCCGGGGCTCAGTGTACGGGTAGCCATAGAATCGGCGAGCCGCTGCGGGGCGTAGCGTAGTGGCTAGCGCGCCTGCTTTGGGAGCAGGAGATCGGGAGTTCGAGTCTCCCCGCCCCGACTGATCATGAGTTAGTCAACCATTCGGACCGCTACCGGACCGTTACCAAGAAGGGCACGCCTTGAAGAGCTCACTGGAATCCCTCTCGCCCACGCGCGTGAAGTTGTCGGTGGAGGTTCCGTTTTCGGACCTGGACGACCAACTGGCGGCGGCCTACAAGCGGAGCGCATCCCAGGTCAACGTCCCGGGCTTTCGGCGCGGGAAGGTTCCGACCCGCGTCATCGACCAGCGATTCGGTCGGGGCACCGTGCTTCAAGAGGCGGTCAACGAGGCCCTACCTGGTTTGTACGAAGGGGCGGTGCTGGAGCACGAAGTCAAGGCGATGGGGCAGCCCGAGGTTGAGGTCACCGATTTGGTCGACGGCGAACGGTTGGTTTTTTGGGCGGAGGTCGATATCGAGCCGGAGTTTGATTTGCCCGAGTACGAGGGGATCGCACTTGAGGTCAAGGATGCGATCGTTGGCGAGGATGAGCTCGACCGCCACCTTGACGAGCTGCGCAAGCGGTTCGCGACGGTAAAGCCGGTCGAAAAGCCGGCCGCCGAGGGAGATCTCGTGCAGCTTGACATCGTGGGCGCCGTCAACGGCGAGCCAGTCGAGGACTACAGCATCGCCTCGTACTCGCATGAGGTCGGCTCCGGCGGTCTGGTCGAAGGCGTGGACGAAAAGCTGGTCGGACTTTCCGCCGGTGAGAAGGCTGAGTTCACCTTCCAACCTGAAGCGGGACCCCAGGCAGGCATCGATGTCAGCCTTGAGTTGACGGTCACCGAGGTGCGGGAGCGAGAGCTGCCCGCAGCCGATGATGAATTCGCTCAGTTGGCCAGCGAATTCGACACTCTGGACGAGCTGATCTCCGACCTGGGTAATCGTCTGGCCCGGATGCGACTGGCGGAGCAAGCTCTGGGTGCGCGCGAAAAGGCGCTCGACGCGCTGCTGGCTGCGGTTGAAATCCCGGTACCCGAGAG
The DNA here is from genome assembly GCA_030699055.1 of Candidatus Nanopelagicales bacterium. Classification (GTDB taxonomy): domain Bacteria; phylum Actinomycetota; class Actinomycetes; order S36-B12; family UBA10799; genus JAUYKX01. The sequence goes on along the minus strand of JAUYKX010000200.1, from coordinate 3,250 downwards.
CGTGGTGCGGATTCAGGTCGAACAGCATTTCGAGAGCGAGCACGGCGAGGGTCATTCGCACGATGCCGAGGTCGACGATATCGACGCGCATCGGGCCGAGGTCGCCGACGAGGTCACCCGAGGTCTGCAGGCGCAGCTTCTCCTCGACAAGATCGCGGATGCGGAGGGTGTCGCCGTCAGCCAGGAGGAATTGAGTCGGTGGTTGGTGTCGCAAGCGCCGCGATACGGCATGAGCCCTGACGACTTTGTCCAGGCCCTGGTGCAGTCGGGTCAGGTTCAGTCCGCTGTTGCGGAGGTGCGTCGATCCAAGACCGTCGACCTGGTCGTGCGTCAGGCGCAGATCACTGATGAGTCCGGCAACACCGTGGATCTGTCGGTGTTGGAGCAGGAGCCAGAGTCCGCTCCAGAGTCGGAACCCGAGCCCGAGGTCGAGTCGTCGGGTGAGACCACAGCGCCGTAGCGGATCAGGGTTTGAACACTCGCCGGCGAAGCCGGGTTGCGCCGCAGGCGAACACGGGTCGGTGACGGAAGTGTTCGGCCCCCAACGGGCGTTAGGGTTTCCACCACGCTGGCGATTAATCCGGACCACATCCAGAAGGGGTGCGACCACCTTGAGCGACTCACTATCCGTGTCCACTTTCACCGACAGTGGACTACCCGCATCAGCCATGGGTCACGACGATTCGGTCTACAAGCGGCTGTTGGACGAGCGAATCATCTTCCTCGGATCCCAGGTGGAGGACTCGGTCGCCAACTTGATCTGTGCGCAGATGCTCCTGCTGGCCGCGGCGGACCCCGACCGGGACATCTACCTCTACATCAACTCGCCCGGGGGTTCGGTGACCGCGGGCATGGCGATCTACGACACGATGCAGTTCGTCAGCAATGACGTCGCGACGGTCGCGATGGGACTGGCGGCGTCCATGGGGCAGTTCCTTTTGTGTGCCGGTGAGATGGGGAAGCGATACGCCCTCCCTCACTCTCGGATCATGATGCACCAGCCGTCTGGGGGGCTCGGGGGGACCGCTTCGGACATCAAGATTCAGGCCGAGCAGATGCTCTTGATCAAGAAGCAGCTCGCCGAACTGGTCTCGCAACACACGGGGCAGTCGATCGAGCAGGTAGAGCGCGATTCGGATCGCGATCGGTGGTTCACCGCCGATCAGGCCAAGGAGTACGGATTCATCGACCACGTGGTCCGCAGTGCGCGCGACGTGGCGGGCAAGGGCGGAACCAGCGGCTGACACTCGGATCAGCCGGATCAGCCGGATCAGCCGGATCAGCCGGACTCGGCGGCAGAAGTCAGCCATCGGCGCCTAGCGCCAAGCGTCAAACAGCGTCAAGAAGGGAACCGAATCGTGAGTAGTAATCCGACGGGCCGCTATGTCCTCCCCGAGTTCCGCGAGCGCACCGCGAACGGCGAACGGATTCACAATCCGTACACGAAGCTGTTCGAGGAGCGGATCATTTTCCTCGGGGTTCAGATCGATGACGCTTCCGCTGACGACGTGATGGCCCAGCTGCTGTGCCTGGAGTCGATGGACCCGGATCGGGACATCTCCATGTACATCAACACGCCCGGTGGCTCGTACACGGCGATGACTGCCATTTACGACACGATGCAGTACGTCAAGCCGGAGATCCAAACCGTCTGCCTTGGGCAGGCGGCCTCGGCCGCCGCAGTGATACTGGCGGCTGGCGCGCACGGCAAGCGGTACGCCCTGCCGCATGCGCGAATCCTGATCCATCAGCCGTATTCCGAAGGAGGAGGCCAGGGGTCGGATATCGAGATCCAGGCCAACGAGATCCTGCGGATGCGCTCCGAGATGGAAGGGATCATCGCCCATCACACGGGTCGGTCGGTCGAGCAGGTCCAGGAGGACATCGAACGCGACAAGATCCTGACCTCCGAGATGGCCAAGGAGTACGGAATCGTCGACGTTGTGCTGAGCTCGCGGCAAGCTGCGGCGAAGACCTCCTGACAGATCTCGCTCATGCCATCCGCCGCCCGCTGGGTCAACGAGCGCTTCTACCGCACGCTTTCGGGAGTGGGTCGACTGCACCCGAAAGCTGATCCAGCGGCCCACGGGGTCGAGGTGATTTCCGATCTGAGCTACGCCCCGCCCGGTCCCCGGGCCGAGTCGCGGGCTCATCGGCTTGACATCTATCGGCCGAAGCATTCATCCGGTCCGCTTCCGGTTGTCCTGTACGTCCACGGTGGCGGATTCCAGATGCTCACCAAGGACACTCACTGGATCATGGGCATCGGATTCGCTCGGCGCGATTTCGTGGTCGTGGTCGTCAACTACCGGATCGCACCGCGTTACAAGTTCCCGGCCGCCGTTGAGGACGTGGCGGATGCTTACCGATGGGCGCTTGTTCACGCGCGAGATTTCGGTGGTGATCCGCAGCGGATCGTCGTCGCCGGCGAGTCGGCCGGGGCGAATTTGGTGACGACGTTGACCGTGATGACCACATTCGAACGGCCCGAGCCGTACGCGCGAAGAGTCTTCGATACCGGTGTCACACCGGTGGCGTGTCTTCCCGCCTGTGGGTTGCTCCAGGTGTCGGACACTCGGCGGTTTGCTCGTCGTCGCCCTCTGCCCAGGGTGATCTCGGGGCAGATCGAGCGGTGTGAGAGGGCGTACCTTCCCGCTGGCGAGAGGGGCGCGGAGAACACAGGCCTGGCGAACCCGTTGCTGGTGTTGGAATCCGATACCGAGTCCACAAGGCCGATTCCGCCATTTTTCGCCTTGGTTGGCACCAAAGATCCGTTGTTGGATGACACCCGGAGGTTGTCGGCAGCTCTCGAGCGTCGTGGAGTCGACGTAGAGGCCCATTACTACCCCGGTGGATTCCACGCTTTTCACGCGGTACCGAGCCTGGAGATCGCGCGGGAGGCTTGGTCGGATCAGTTCGGTTTCCTCCGGCGGGTTCTGGAACCGGGAATGTGACGCGATCCGGACGGCGCGTCCGGGTGGTATGTCTCCCGTTATCCCGCCGACGGAGGTAACGTCTTGTCCTACGGCAAAAGAGGGGATTAGGTTGTGGCGCGCATCGGCGACGGGGGCGAGTTGCTGAAGTGCTCTTTCTGTGGAAAGAGCCAGAAGCAGGTGAAGAAGCTCATCGCGGGCCCAGGGGTCTACATCTGCGATGAGTGCATAGACCTGTGCAACGAGATCATCGAAGAGGAACTGCAGGAGTCGGGTGATCTGCCTTGGGATGAGTTGCCCAAGCCAAAGGAAATCTA
>JAUYKX010000188.1 GCA_030699055.1 Candidatus Nanopelagicales bacterium | reverse complement strand
GTAGACCAGGCGATCTGATATTCGTAAGTCTTGGTTTTCCACGGCTGGTTCGATCGTGGTCGCCGGGCGATCCATCCCGCTTTATCACCGAGTTCGGCGGCGAATGCGCCGGTTTCGGGTTCGATCGAGTGAGCGAAGCGTGGAGTCAGGTCCGTCAGCAGGGGCACCCTGATGAATTCGGCGGTGATCTCCTCATGAAACCAGCGTATCGATTCCTGCCGCGGTGTAGTTGGCGGTCCGCCGCGACCGGCGAGGCTCCTCGATTCGGCGTCGGTGACGACCGGACCGTCCCAGGTGAACAGGGAGGGGTCGAGGCGCTCCCCCACGGTGAGGTCGGAGTATGAGGCGCCGTCGACACCGTCGCCGGAGTGTTGGGCAAGTACTGTACCGGTTTCGGCGTCGACGACAAGCCGCAGCGACGGCTTCGGCAGATTCCGGCTTTCGCGTGGGGCGAGATCCACCGACCAGCATCGACGGCCGAGGAGCTCGACGTCTGTCACCGGCCCTGTCGGGCGTGAATGATGGTTGCCGACCCAATGCTCAACGCGCGGGGTGATCGAGAGGTGTCGGCCCGCGCCGGGCGAGTGCACCTGGTGGAGTTCGGTGCAGCGCGGATGGTCTGGGTCGGCGGTGAAGTCCCAAGCGGTGGTGCCGTCGCTGACGAACATCACCTGCCCGTCGAGTGACTCGATCCTCGATCGGTGCCCCCACCGATACAGATGCACGCCGGGGAGGCGAACGGGAAGAAACACAGGTTCTTCACCGTAGCTGCCGTAGTAGTAGTGAAACGGTTCGTCGGAGTTGCGGTACGGGACCACTACCCCGTGGACCGGTTGCCGAGGTCCGTCGGCCATGGTCACCAACATCTGCACCCATTCGGTCATCACTGCCTCCGTTATGCATTCGGGTATCGGTCGTCTGCGGCCGAGGTCAACGCGCCTCCCACTGGTTTCGGTGAGCTTTCCGGCCCGATCGCCTGCGCCGCTCAGCTCAGACATGCAGGACTCCCGCGACGGCTTCGCAAGCCAGCGGGTAGGCGCGGGTGCCGGCTTGTTCCCTCAACTCTGCCGAGGCGTAGGACAGGAGATTGTCGAGTCGGATGCCTTGCTCGTCGTAGAGATTGAGGCGAGCTGTCAACATCAGTCCGGGATAGTCACGATGCTGGAATCGGACATGGATTCGGCCGCTCGGCCAGTGGCCGACGTATGTGGCGCTCACCTGATCGACTTTGTCCGAGAACCGCATTCGGTCGAGACCGCGCAGGCAATACTTGACGTAGCCGTGGTGGTCGAGTGGCTCGGGCCCGACAGGCCAGCACCGATCGGTGATGTCGATGCCGCCGGTGATCAGCGAATGGATCCCGCCATCGACCCCGGTGGAAAGTACCGACCGGCCGACGGCAGGACGGGTAGCGGTCCTCGCGACCAACCACAGCCTCCCGGCCCCGGCGACGCCGTGCGCGACATCCATCCCTGGCAGTGTCAAGGTCGTCACCGGCGACGAAGCCTCACCACGGTAGGCCCGCACGGTTGTGGCGCCACGCGTAATGGGGTCTTTGCCCCAGTACCAGCGCACGTTGCCATCGAATGCGCGCTTGCGGTAGTGGTTTTCGTTGTAGTACTTATCGGCGTACTCGCTGGTGTACCCGACCTGCCGGTCTTCCGCGCAGAGGTAGGTGTTGCGGTCGATCCGCTGCGGTGGTCGATCGTGCAGGGGTATCTGCAATATCGATGAGCTGTAACGCAACTCGAACCCGGCCCGCTTTCCTCCGGTGCCGTCGACGCGCGGCACCCGTTCCCATGGATCGTGTTCGACACCGAGATAGAGCGAGGATTCGTCGAACTCGACTGACACGATCGACGCGGCATCCACTTCGACACGACGCATCCCACCACCCTGCTTCGTCACCAGCAGTGCCGGCTTCCGCCGCAGCGTCCGTGGCGGAATATCCGGCGAGGGTGCGATGTCGTTGTGCCTGCGTGTAGTCGTCATACACCAGGCGCCGGCGCGTCCCGCGCAGATCAGATGGTGTCCTTCGGTGTATTCGGACCGGTCGATGCCGTCGGTACCGATGTGAACCAAGGGACCGTCGCGGTGATTCTGTATCCACAAACCGGACTCGTCGGCAGAGATCTGTGCTGGGCCGGATCCCGGAGGGGTCGGAGGAAGATCGGTCCACGCCACCAACCCCGCCAATGATTCTGTGTGCGGATCAATCAGTGCCGCAACGGGTTGATGCTCGTCGACCACCCACAGGTGAGCCGCGGTGAAGAAGACGTATCGGGGGCGCAGGAACCTGCGCCCGAGGTGGGCGCTCACGCGCCTTTCTGCAGAGTCATAACATGGACGGTACCAGCGAAACTGGCCGTCCACTTGCTGTCAAGCTGTTCGACCCGACTCCGGCAATCGATCTCTTCGTCGTTGGCGTGCGAAAGAGACAAAGCCGGCTGTCGATCCCCCTCTCGAGTGCGTGGGCCCCTGCGAATATGAAAAGGCCCGCGGATACGAAGCTTGTCGTATTGCATCGATGATGATTGCAACATCGACTGGACGGCAGGGCGTTTCGGCATCTTCGGCCTGCGTGGAATCAGTCTCCCATCAGAAGTGGCGAGCTT
>JAUYKX010000274.1 GCA_030699055.1 Candidatus Nanopelagicales bacterium | reverse complement strand
AACTGCCAGCCAATTTGCCAGCATCCGATGCCCGTGTTCGGTCAACACGGATTCGGGATGGAACTGCACCCCTTCAATCTGCCGCGCTCGATCCCGCAAGCCCATGATCAGGCCCGACTCTGATCGAGCCGTGATCTCCAGCGACGAAGGGAGTCCAGCTTCGTCGACGACCAACGAGTGATAGCGGGTAGCCGTGAACGGGGACGGGATGCCCTCCAGCACCCCTCGGCCGTCGTGGATCACCCGGGAGGTCTTGCCGTGCAACAACTCCGGTGCCCGCACGATGTTCCCGCCGGCGGCGGCGGCGATCGCCTGGTGGCCCAGGCAGACCCCGAGAATCGGAATCCGACCTCCCCAGCGCCGGATCAGCTCAACACAGCAGCCCGCATCGGCCGGCCCACCCGGTCCCGGCGAAAGCAACACCCCGCGATAACCGCCCACCGCACCGAGATCCACCTCGTCATTGCGCAAGACGTCCACCTGCGCACCGAGTTGGGCCAGGTACTGGACCAGGTTGAACACAAAGCTGTCGTAGTTGTCCACAACGAGAACGCGTTGCTCCACGATGTCCGGCCTTTCCTCGCTGCCAGCCCTGCTGCGCATCCCCACATCTTCGCGGGACCACTACAGTACGGGCATCTGCCGGGAAACCCTGTCCCGCTCTCCAGGCAACGAGGAGGTACCCAGGTGCCGGAGTCCAAATCCAGGAAGAAAGACAAAGACGTCTACACACCCCCGCCGGAGAAGCGGGTCGGTCGGGAACCGGTGAGGGTCGGGTCGGCCCGGTGGGTCGCGCCCGCGATGGTGGCCTTCTTCATCCTGGGTCTGATCTGGATCGTCGCTTACTACGTGGCCCCCGAGGCTCCTTTTATTGGCGACCTGCGCTACTGGAACGTTTTGATCGGGTTCGTCCTGATCGGAATCGGTTTTGTGATCTCAACCCGGTGGAAGTGAATCACCCGCAATTCCACCGAGAGTTACACCGATGTAGTTCTCCCCAGGTGGGTACAACTTGTGGACAAAACCCAGGTAACGGGACCGGAGCCCCTGGTGACCGGGCCGCCGGGCCGCCGACTGAAACAAGTATGTAAGGTTTGCCTATCCTAGTCAACCCGGTAATTGGGAGTCGCAAATGAAGACCGTCCCCCGGCTCGTGGCCCTCACGGCGGTGTCGGCCCTCGTCGTCACCCTGGCCGCCTGCTCGTCAAACCAGTCGGCCGAGACCGGTGAGAAACTGGTCGTCTACAGCGGTCGCAGCGAGTCGCTGGTCAAATCCCTGTTCGACCAATTCACGGCCCAGACCGGCATTCAGGTTGAGGCCCGATTCGGTGATTCAGCGGAACTGGCCGCTCAGATCGCCGAGGAAGGATCGGCAACGCCAGCCCAGGTTTTCTTCAGTCAGGATGCCGGCGCACTGGGAGCCCTGAACAAGTCCGACCTGTTGGCGCCGCTGCCCGACTCCGTCTCCTCCCTGGTTCCCGCCAATTACCGCACCCCGAACTGGGTGGGTACCAGCGCCCGGGTGCGAACACTGGTCTACGACCCGGCGAAGTTTCCGAAGCCGCCCAAGACTGTCTTCGATCTCACCGCGCCCAAATACTCAGGACAGGTAGCCCTGGCCCCGAAGAACGCGAGCTTCCAATCGTTCGTCACGGCCATGCGACTGACTGAAGGCGACACCAAGACCAGGGAGTGGCTCAAAGGCCTGGTCGCCAACCAAGCCCAGGTGTTCGACAACAACTTGAAGATTGTCCAAGCGGTTGACGCCGGAACGGCCGGGATCGGCCTAGTGAACCACTACTACTGGTTCATCCACGCGAAGGAGAAGGGTGGGGCGAGCAACATCAAGGTGGCGCAGGAGTTTATGGAACCCGGAGATCCCGGCACTCTGGTCAACTTGGCCGGAGCGGGGCTGACGCGGGCCAACGGTGCCAATGCGACCGCGATCCGATTTGTCGAGTTCCTGCTCTCCCCGCCGTCCCAGCAGTACTTCGCCGAGCGAACGTTCGAGTACCCGGTGGTGAGCGGGATCGCCGGTCCCGAAGGCGCGCCTGCCCTGTCATCCCTGAAGAGCCCGCCGGTGAAGCTCGATGACCTGTCCGATCTGCCCGCCACCCAGGAGATGCTGCGGCAGGTCGGGCTCATCTGACCGGTGAGACGAAAACCGCCTGCACCGCTGCTACTGATCGGCGCGGTTGTCGCGGTCGTCGTCTGCCTCCCCCTGATCTACCTGCTGATCAGGGCATTCGGCAGCGGTTGGTCCCCGGTCATCGACACCTTGGCCCGTCCCCGAACGTGGCAAGCGTTCGGCCTCACGGCGTTGCTGGCTGCCACCGTCGCAGCCACCACCGTTGTCATCGGGGTACCGATCGCCTGGCTGCTCACCCGGGCCCGACTGCGGGCCCGGCGCACCTGGACCGTGCTGGTCGTGCTTCCACTGGCCGTTCCCAGCTTCGTGGCCGCGTTCGCCTGGCTGTCCTTCGTTCCCGGCTTTTCCGGCTTCGGTGCCGCCTGGCTCGTGCTCGCCGCCAGCACCCTGCCCTACGTCATTCTTCCGACGGCAGCCGCTTTGCGCGGATTGGATCCCGCCCACGAAGAAGTCGCCCGAACCCTGGGAATTCCACCCGTGCGCGCGTTCCTTCGGGCGACTTTGCCGCAAGTGGCGGCGGCAGTCGGCGGCGGTGCACTTCTGGTGGCCCTGTACGTGCTCAGTGACTTCGGCGCCGTGTCGATCCTGCGGGTGGACACCCTGTCGCGGGTCGTTTACGACTCCTACCGGGCTTCATTCGATCGCACTTCGGCCGCCACCCTCGCCTTGCTGTTGGCGGTTCTGGCGATGCTCGTCGTGGCAGCGGAACAGCGAGCCCGCGGTCGCTCGCAACGTTGGCGACTGGCTACCTCCGCTCCGCGACAACCACCCCCGGTGGAAACTGGCCGCGGACCGGCACTGGCATCCCACCTCCTGCTCGTCCTGGTCGTCGGTATCGGCCTGGCCGTACCGGTGATCGCCACCTGGGGACAGATGCGCACTGGTACCAGCGCCCGACTGGACGTCGGGGAGTTGTCATCCGCTGTGCTCACCACCGCCTGGTACGGCCTGATCGGGATGGTCGCCGCGGTCGTGTTGGCGATCCCGGTGGGTTTACTCGCCGCCAGGTATCCGATTCCGTCAGTCCGGCTCATCGAGCGCTTGTCGTTCGTCGGACACGCCTTACCCGGGGTGGTTGTCGGGCTGGGTGTCGTGTTCATCGGGATACGCCTGTTCCCGGGTTTGTACCAAACAGTGGCCATTCTCGGTTTCGCCTACGCCGTGCTGTTCGTACCCAAAGCGATCGCGGCAATCCGCGGTTCGCTGGCGACTGTGCCACCGGTCCTGGAGGATGTCGCCCGAACCTGCGGCCTGTCGGCCTGGGCCGCCTTTCGCTCGGTCACCGTGCGATTGGTCGCCCCCGGGGTGGGGGCCGGTGCGGTCATGGTTCTGCTGACAGTGATGAAAGAGCTCCCCGCCACGCTCATGTTGCGTCCCACGGGGGAACACACCTTGGCCACCAGGTTGTGGACCTTGACGGAGATCAGCGCGTACGCTGCGGCGGCACCGTATGCCTTGGCTCTGGTCGTGGTCGGCGCGATCCCGGCAGTGATCCTGGCGGTTCCGCTGGCCCGCGGACAGACCAGTGGCGACTCAATCGGGCCAACGGCCCGAGCGGAACTTGAGGAGAGCAGCCCATGACCGGCGAGGCGGGCGGTGTCAGGGTCGGCGACCTCATGGTGGGCTACGGCGGGCAACCGGTTCTGGAGAACCTGGAATTGTTTGTCCCCCCGGGCGAGATTGCCGCCATCCGCGGCTCAAGCGGCTCCGGCAAGACCACCCTGCTCCGGGCGCTGGCCGGCTTCCTCCGCCCCCAGCGGGGAACCATCGAGCTGGGCGGTCAGCTCGTGTCCGGACCAGGAGTGTGGATGCCCACCGAACGCCGCAACATCGGTCTGGTACCGCAGGAAGGTGCCCTGTTCCCGCATCTGGACGTTGCGGGAAATGTGGGTTTCGGCTTGCCGCGACGAACCCGCGGTGAACGGCGGGCAACGGCCGAGCGAGTCGCCTATTTGCTTGCACTGGTCGATCTACCCGGGTCGGAGCGACTCCGGCCTCATGAACTGTCCGGCGGGATGCAGCAGCGGGTTGCCGTCGCCCGGGCCCTCGCCCGCGAACCGAGCTGCATCCTCCTCGACGAACCCTTTTCAGCCCTCGATGCGGACCTTCGTCGCGAACTGCGCGAACAGGTCCGCCGGCTACTGAAAAAGGTCGGGACGACGGCAATTCTGGTGACGCACGACGAAGCCGAAGCCCGCGAATTCGCCGACCGGGTACACCGAATGAGCGGTCGTCAGCTCGACTGAACGCCGATTCCGGTTCTTCCGTCTTCGTTTTCGCCCGAGTAATGGCCCAACGCCCCATGAACCGATCCGCCTGCGGATTTCAGCGTTTGCCGGGGGCCGGTCAGCGATGACAGTTCGGTGGTGCGCCAGCTGACGGCTCCGGCAAGAATCACGACGATGGCAGCGCAGCCAATCACCCGGTACACCGCCTGCCGACGATTCGGACCGTGCGCGAACAACACCGCCACCGCCGTACCGACGACCAGTCCACCCAGATGAGCGCGCCAGTCGATAAAGCTTCCGAGGACAAAACTGATTGCCAGGTTGAT
>JAUYKX010000186.1 GCA_030699055.1 Candidatus Nanopelagicales bacterium | reverse complement strand
CCAGGCGATGTTGTTCCAGCGTCCGAAGATGGCGAAGAGGATCGCGGCGCCGACCAGCAGGGCGATCAAGCTGAATGCGCTCCACAGGACCGTGTCACTGGTTGGCTCGTTCTCAACGAGTTCTTCGCCTGGCCAGTTGTTGGTGTAACTGTAAGAAGCGCCCGGTCGCTCGGCCGCTGATGTCCAGGCAGTCCAGGCGAAGTACGCCGTGAGCTGCTTGATCTTCTCGGGATCCGTTATCTGATTCGGGAGTAATCCGGTTTTTTGCTCCGGCGTGCCGAACATGTCCGCGTAATAGACGCGCATGGCCTCGAAGGCGATTGCCTGGGCCGGTGAAATCGTCAAGGTACCGGTTTCGGCGTCGTACGTATTGGTGCGGTAGTCCTCGACAGTCCGGGTTGCCCCGTCCATCCCCAGCGCGTCGTACTCGGCCTTGACGATCTCGGCTGAGTCGTGCAGGTACTGGGCGGTGAAGTCCGGCCCGAGATAGGCCCCCTGCCCGTAGACGGTCCCGTACTCCATCAAACCGTTGGCCAGGAACACCCCCTGGCCGTTAGTGATGTCTTCCCCGGTGTAGATCGTTTGCCCGGTGGTCGTCACGACCTTGTCTGGAATCGGTGGGGTTTCCCGGTAGGTCAGAAATCCCATCAGGATCAGGACGAACATGCCGACCACCGTCACCAGAGCGGCACCCTGAATCCAGGGTCGGGCGAGGGTGGGGGGTCGCTTGCCGGAGGTGATTTCAGTTTGCCGGGTCATGATCTTCGAGTCCTCCCAATTGACGAGCGGGCGGCTCGACGGTAGTGAAGTCCGATAACCGTTGACCCATAAAGCACCACGGAAATACGACCATGTGATGAAGATCACATGGCGGCAGTTATCGACGGGTAGACCAGTACCAGGCCGACGGGTTTGGCGAGGGCAGGGGCGAGCGCAACATTCGCGCCGGCTCGCCCCAGGTCGAACGCGGCGAAGTAATCGATTCGGGCCCCCGGGGGGAGCTTGCGCTGTGCAAAGTCAGGAGAGCGGCGGCGACCGCGGCAACCTCCGGCGGGCTCGGCGAACCCGAAATCACCAGCGCGTTGTCGGTCAAAACGTTATCCCGTTCGCTCACAGCGGGATGTTCCCGTGCTTCTTGGGAGGGAGGGATTCCCGCTTGTTTCGCAGGGCACGCAATCCACGAACCACCTGGGCCCGGGTCTCCCGGGGAAGAATCACGCGATCCACGTAACCGCGTTCGGCCGCCAGGTAGGGGTTCGCCAACATTCGGTCGTACTCGGCGATGAGTTCGGCTCGCCGCGCCCCTGAGTCGGCTTCCGGCTCGGCGGCTGCCGCCTTGAGGTCCTTGCGGTAGAGGATGTTCACTGCGCCCTGAGCGCCCATGACGGCGATCTGGGCGGTCGGCCAAGCCAGAGATAGATCTCCGCCGAGGTGTTTCGACCCCATCACGTCGTATGCGCCGCCATACGCCTTGCGCGTGATCACGGTCACCTTGGGAACCGTCGCCTCGCAATAGGCGTAGATCAGTTTGGCGCCCCGGCGAATGATTCCGTTCCATTCCTGGTCCGTTCCCGGCAGAAACCCGGGAACATCGACAAAGGTCACCACTGGAACGTTGAAGGCGTCGCAGGTGCGAACGAACCGGGAGGCTTTCTCCGACGCATCGATATCCAACGTGCCGGCGAACTGCATCGGCTGGTTGGCGACGATTCCGACCGGGTGCCCCTCCACACGGCCGAAACCTATGATCATGTTTGGTGCCCAGAGTGGTTGAACTTCGAGGAAGTCGCCCTCATCGATCACGTGCTCAATGACTTGGTGCATGTCGTAGGGCTGGTTGGGTGAATCCGGAATGATCGAATCCAATTCCAGATCCGCGTCGGAGATGACCAGGTCGGACTCGATCGGTTCGGCGGGCGGCGAATCGAGATTGTTGCTCGGAAGGAACGACAGCAGTGCCCGCACATACTCGAGGGCGTCCTGCTCGTCCGAAGCCATGTAATGGGCGACACCGGATTTCGTGTTGTGGGATCGGGCTCCGCCGAGTTCCTCGAAACCCACCTCTTCGCCGGTGACGGTCTTGATGACATCGGGACCGGTGATGAACATATGGGAGGTCTTGTCGACCATGACCGTGAAGTCCGTGATGGCCGGCGAATAGACAGCGCCGCCCGCGCAGGGTCCCATGATCAGGGAAATCTGGGGAATCACGCCGGAGGCGTGGACATTGCGCAGGAATATCTCCCCGTAAAGGCCGAGTGAGACCACTCCCTCCTGGATTCGGGCCCCACCGGAGTCATTGATCCCGATGACCGGCACGCCGGTCTTCATGGCCAGATCCATCACCTTGACGATCTTTTCCCCGAATACTTCGCCCAGGCTGCCGCCGAACACCGTGAAGTCCTGGGAGAAAACGCAAACGGGCCGCCCGTCGATGGTGCCGTAGCCGGTGATCACTCCGTCACCGAAAGGCCGTTTCGAGTCCATACCGAAGGCGCTTGAACGGTGCCGAGCGAGCTCGTCCAGCTCGACGAACGAGTCTTCGTCCAGCAAAGCCAGAACCCGCTCTCGTGCGGTCATCTTCCCCTGGTCGTGCTGCTTCTTGACGGCGCTTTTGGAGCCCGCGTGTTCGGCCGCGTCGCGACGCCGGACCAGCTCAGCCAGTTTTCCGGCCGTCGTGTTCAGGTCGACGTCCGCCGCCGATTTCGAATCGTGCTTGGCGCTCATGTCACCTCTGGTCGTTATTGGGGTCGTCGGACGGGCGGATGGGGGACGAATCGGTCGGGGAGGCGATGCCGGGGGATTCAGGGCGGGGCGACTCCGGGGCGCCACGGTAGCAGCGGAGCCGATCGGGCCCCGACCATGTGCCGCTGGGTGGTGAAGCGAAATACATTGTTCCCATGGCGCAAATCAGTGGATCCGGACCGCAAGGTGACGAAACGGGATCGGGTTTTGACCTCGCCGAGGTGATGGCGGGGCTGCGGCAGCTGAAGCCGGACTGGCCCCCGGTCACCCACGTCGCCGAAACGTCGTCGACCAACTCCGACGCCACCCATGCGGCCATGGCCGGAGCCGCTGCCTGGAGCATTTATGTGGCTGATCATCAGACAGCGGGTCGGGGACGAGTGGGGCGTTCCTGGCAAGCGCCCGCCCGATCGTCCCTGCTGGCGTCAATCGTGCTGAGACCTCCGGCTACTGTGCCGCACGATCTGTTCGGCTGGGTTCCGTTGCTGATGGGAATGGCGATCACCAGGGCGCTTCGTTCGCCGGAGGTGCCGGCGGGGCTCAAGTGGCCCAACGACGTCGTCATCAATTCCGGTGAAGTCGACGGTTTGCGCAAGATCGCGGGTGTGCTGTCGGAGAGCCACCTGAACGGTTCTCCCGTGCTGGTCGTGGGTTTCGGGGTCAACGTCTCCATGACGGCGGATCAGCTTCCGGTGGAGACGGCCACTTCCCTTTCCCTTCTCGGAAAGTCACAGCCGGATCGTGGGCGCCTGCTCGTTTCGATCATGGCTGAGTTGTTGCCGCTATGGGATGCGTGGGTGCGAGCTCGCGGTGACGCGGCGCGAGTCGGGATACGGGAGGAGTACGAGGCGCTTTCGGTGGTGGTGGGACGCCAGGTGCGGGTATCGCTTCCGACCGGCGAGGAGCTGAGGGGAACGGGACTCGGCGTCGATGAGTTCGGTCATCTGCGGGTCGCCACCCACGGTTCCGAGCGGATCGTGTCCGCCGGAGATGTGGTCCACGTTCGCTTCTGAAGCGACGACCGGGGTTGTTCTGTCAACATCAGTGCGTGTCCGCTGTTTCCGATCTGGAGCCCTACGAACGGTTGTTGGCCGTGGTCGGTCCGAGCCCGGTCGGCTTGGCCGGTCCGGCGGTTCGGCTCGTGGTCTTTTCGGGGCTGTTCGGATACTTCTGGGCGTGGACGGGTTCATGGCCCGAGTCGAGCGAAGTCGTCACCGGGTTTGTCCGGCTGGTTGCCGTGCTGGTGTTGTTCGCTGTCGGTGTTCGTTGGGTCGTCCGCCCTTGGTGGTGTTGGTCCGGGCAGTGGTGTGCGCTCACGAGTCATCGATTGCTTAT
>JAUYKX010000182.1 GCA_030699055.1 Candidatus Nanopelagicales bacterium | reverse complement strand
GCGATCGTGATGATCGGCGAAATTGGCGGCGATGCCGAGGAGCGGGCCGCTGACTTCATCCGGGACAACGTGACCAAGCCGGTAATCGGCTATGTCGCCGGATTCACCGCTCCGGAGGGGAAGACCATGGGGCACGCCGGCGCCATCGTCTCCGGCTCGTCGGGAACCGCGGCGGCCAAGCAGGAAGCGCTTGAGGCCGCCGGCGTGCGAGTGGGCCGGACTCCGAGCGAGGCGGCGCGCCTGGCTCGGGCGCTGGTTTCAGGCTCCTGACCGGACCGTTCTGTGGGGGATTGGGGTCGGTGTTTGATTTTCCGCTCTCTCCACTCCGGGGTCGGAGAGTCAACGACCTAATGATCATGAGTATCGTGCGACCCTGGTCGGCATGGCTTACCGACCGCTAGCCCAGCGGCGCGAAGACCGCCGTCGGCGCGCGGACGGGGCCCGTCCCCCCACTCGTCGAACCGGGTCGGCTGGTCGGTCCGGGGCGCGTCGTCAGGCTTGGACCAGGATCGCCCGGAGCCGGGCGGATTCCATCGCGTCAAGGCTCAGCGCTGCCGCGGCGGGCTCGCTCGCCGCGGCTTGGGCCGCGCTGGTGGGGCTGCTGGGAGTCGGTCTGGTCGTGACGCTCGGCTGGGTGCTCGGGGCGGGAACAGGTGACATTCTCCCGGCCTTTCGGTTCGTCGGCCTTGCCTGGTTGGTGACCCATCACGTTCCAGTGACGGTTGGTGAAGGAACCGTGTCACTACTTGGCCTCGGGTTGATGGTCATTCCCGGATTGGTGCTTTGGCGGGCGGGTCGGTGGGCGGCCCGGCGCAGCGCCGCGTGTGATTGGCGCAGCACGCGCACAGCCACCGGTTTCGCGGCTGGGGTTTACGCGACGATCGCGCTGGTGGTGGCCACATTCAGTCAGCCCGGCGGAGCTCAGGCCGGCCCGATCCGGTCTCTGGCCGCCGGAGGTCTGATGACCATCGTGGTCTTCGGAGCGGCGTGCTCCCGGGAAGCCGGCCTGTGGCCCGCGATCGGGGTGCGAGTTGCCCCGCCGGTCCGGCAGTGGCTCAGGGCG
Organism: Candidatus Nanopelagicales bacterium; assembly: GCA_030699055.1. Lineage (GTDB taxonomy): Bacteria > Actinomycetota > Actinomycetes > S36-B12 > UBA10799 > JAUYKX01. The sequence continues at coordinate 6,236 of JAUYKX010000182.1, read as the reverse complement.
GCGGGGGCGGCAATATTGACCATGGTGGCCGGAGTTGCCGCCCTGATCGCTCTCGCGCTGGTGGTCGGATTTTCCCGGGCCCGGGAACTGACCGAGGCGCTCGATCCGGGGTTGACGGGCGGGATTCTGCTCGTACTGCTCAGCGTGGTCTATCTCCCGAACTTGATCATCTGGGGATTCGGCTATGTGACCGGGGTCGGTTTTTCCATCGGCGCGGGATCCGTCAGCCCTTTGGCCAGTGACGGCGGAAACCTGCCCGCGTTTCCCTTGTTCGCCGCAGTCCCCGATGCGGCTGACCCCTGGAGGCTGGTGGTCCTGACGGTGCCGTTGGCCGCCGGAGTGGTTTCGGGACTGGTGTTGCACCCCGATGAGCCCGGGTCGCTGCGAGATCGGAGAGCCTGGCGGGCGCGAGCGTGGTCAGGCGCACTCGTGTTTGTCGCGGTGGCGATTTTGGCCGCCATGTCCGGCGGATCGCTTGGGGCAGGAAATTTGTCCGAGCTCGGCCCGCCGGTGTTTGCGACCGCACTGGCCGCCAGTTTTCTGGTGACGGCCGGTTCGGTCGGCGGTGATTTCGTTCGCCTCGCTCTTCGGCGCCGCCGAGCTCACCGTGCTCACCGTGCCGCGACTGGTCACGGTGATGTCGACCTGCGCTCAGCCGGTGCCACCGACGGCGTTCGACGGGCCGAGCGCGTGGCCGAATAGGATCGGTCGCCGTGGTGGCTGAGGCACAGCGGGATCGGGACCGATTGGTGGTTCTCGTCTCCGGCACCGGGACCAATCTGCAAGCTTTGTTGGACGCCCAAGCGCGGCCGGGGTTTCCGGCCGAAGTCGTCGCCGTCGGCTCGGACCGATCCGATGCCGGCGGTTTGATCCGGGCGGAGCGAGCCGAGTTGCCGACCTTCGTTGTTGATCCGGCGGAATTCGGCGCCGGATCCGGGAAGGTTTGGGACCGCGCAGGCTGGGACCGGCTGCTGGCCGCCCGGATCGCCGCCCATCAGCCCGATTGGATCGTTTCGGCCGGGTTCATGCGACTGCTGGGGTCGACGGTGCTGTCGGACTTCCCGAATCTCGTCATCAACACCCACCCGGCCCTGCTGCCCGCGTTCCCGGGAGCTCATGCCGTGCATGATGCCCTGGAGTACGGAGTCAAAGTCACCGGCTGCACAGTTCACGTCATCGACGCCGGCGTGGACACGGGCCCGATCATCGCCCAAGAGGCGGTGACCGTGGCCGGTGACGACACGGTCGAATCCCTGCACGAGAGAATCAAGCAGGTGGAGCGCGAACTGCTCGTGGCGGTCGTGGAGCGGCTGGCAACCTCAGGACTGAACCTCAATGGACGGAAGGTGGACTGATATTCATGCGGACAAGACCGATCAGGCGGGCTTTGATCTCAGTGTGGGACAAGACCGGGCTGGACGAGTTGGTGGTCGCCCTGTCCGACGCCGGTGTGGACATCGTCTCGACCGGCTCGACCTCGCAGAAGATCGCCGAGGCGGGCGTGCCGGTAACGCAGGTTGCCGACTTGACGGGGTTCCCCGAGTGCCTGGACGGACGAGTCAAGACTCTTCACCCCCGCGTTCACGCCGGAATCCTCGCCGATCGGCGCCGGGCGGACCACGAACGGCAGCTTGAGGATCTGGGGGTCGAGCCGTTCGACCTGGTGGTGGTCAATCTGTATCCGTTTGCCGAAACAGTGGCTTCAGGTGCCGATGTCGACGACTGCATCGAACAGATCGACATCGGGGGCCCATCGATGGTCCGGGCGGCGGCGAAGAACCATCCTTCGGTGGCGGTGGTGGTTTCACCCTCCCGGTACCCGGAGGTGATCGAGGCCGTGCGCGAAGGTGGGTTCACCGAGGATCAACGGAGAATGCTGGCGACCGAAGCCTTCAGAGCGACCGCGGAATACGACGTCGCCGTGGCTTCCTGGATGGGCGAAGTGCTCGCTTCCGGTGGGTCTGAAGGTGGGTTCCCGCCTTGGATTGGTGGAGCCTGGGAGCGCGCCGAAGTACTGCGATATGGCGAGAACCCGCATCAGCGGGCCGCTTTGTATGTGGATCAGCGGGCCGTTCCCGGCCTGGCTCAGGCCGACCAGTTGTCGGGCAAACCGATGTCCTACAACAACTTCGTGGACGCCGATTCCGCTCGGCGTGTGGCGTATGACTTCGATGAGCCGGCAATTGCGATCATCAAGCATTCGAACCCGTGTGGCGTGGCGACCGGTTCCGATATCGCCGATGCTCACCGCAAGGCCCACGAGACCGACCCGATCTCCGCTTTCGGGGGAGTGATCGCCGCGAACCGGGAGGTTTCACCTGAGTTGGCCGGGCAGATCTCGGAGATTTTCACCGAGGTCGTCATTGCGCCCGCGTTCCACCCCGAAGCGCTGGCTCTGTTGACGAAGAAGGCCAATCTCCGGCTCCTCCGGTGTGAGCCGGTGGGCCGTGGAGAGGCGATGGAATCCCGGATGATCACCGGTGGCCTGCTCTTGCAGACGGTGGACCATCTGGACGATCCCGGCGACGATCCGGCCGATTGGCAGTTGGTGGCCGGGCAACCGGTTTCCGAGGCCGTTCTGGCGGATCTGGTCTTCGCCTGGCGGGCTTGTCGCGGAGTGAAGAGCAACGCGATTCTGCTCGCCCATGACACTGCCGCCGTCGGTATCGGCATGGGGCAGGTCAACCGGGTTGACTCGGCCCGACTCGCCGTATTGCGGGCCGGTGAAGATCGAGTTCGGACGGCGGTTGCCGCCTCCGACGCTTTCTTCCCCTTCCCCGACGGTGTCGAGGTGCTGTTGGAGGCTGGGGTACGGGCGATCGTTCAGCCGGGCGGGTCGGTGCGCGACGCTGAGGTCGTGGCAACGGTCAACGCAGTCGGCGCGACCATGTATTTCACCGGCACGCGGCACTTCTTTCACTGATCGGTCTTGAACTCTGTCCGAATCCGGCCGCGACCCCGGCCCTTCGTCAGTTGACGGCATGTTCCACCTTGCGCCGATCTCCCTGTTGGGGCGGTTGGCGCTGGTGTCGTTGTCCCTCGTCGCCGGGGCGGCGACTGTCGTCCAGTCTCGGATCAACGGTGAGATCGGGGTAATCGCGGGCAACGGGCTGATGGTTGCTTCTTTGTCGTTCTCGGTTTCCTTGGCCACGACGCTGGTGATTATCGCGGTATCGCCCCGATTGCGTCGATCGGTGGCCCGAGCCTGGCGAACGATGCGGCAGCGCCTGCCCGGGCCGGACCCTGGTCGTCGCCTACTGAGTCCCTGGCACCTGCTCGGGGGCATCGGAGGCGCCACGTTCGTGGTGGCCCAGGGGGTCAGTGTCCCGATGCTCGGGGTGGCCGTTTTCACCATCGCCGTGGTGGCCGGGCAGAACGTCAACTCGCTGCTCGTGGACCGGGCCGGGTTGGGTCCGGCGGGCAAGAAGCCGTTAAGCCTGCTCCGATGTCTGGCCGCGACCATCACGACCGGCGGGGTGGCCTTGGCGGTCAGCGGTCAATTGGATTCGCCGGCTTTTGGAGTGGCTGGGCTGGTGCTGGCGTTGGTGGCCGGCGCGGCGGTCGCCGCTCAGCAGGCCGTGAACGCCCGCGTCGCTGTTGCCGGAGGTAGCCCCTGGGCCGCCGCCCTGTTCAACTTCAGCGTGGGTTGGTTGGCGGTGGGTGCGGTCACGCTCGTCTTGGCTGCCGCGACTGACGAAGGCCGCCGGTGGCCCGACGAGTGGTTCGAGCCCTGGATGCTGACTGGCGGCTTGATCGGAGTGGCTTTCATCGTGGTGGCCGCAGTGGCCGTGTCCCGACTGGGCGTGTTGCTGTTCGCACTGTCGTCGATCGCCGGCCAAGTGGTCGGCGCGCTGGCCTTGGCTGTCTTCCTGCCCACTCCCGGGGTATCGGTTGGCTTGACGATGATTCTGGGGGTCCTGGTCACCGGAGCGGGGGCGGGTCTGGCGGCATACTGGTCCGGTGACGGCTATCAGGCTCGACGGCAAACTAATCGCATCGGAGATCAAGGCTGAATTGGCCGGGCGCGTTGACGCGCTGCGACGCCAAGGGTTGAAGCCGGGCCTTGGCACCCTGTTGGTCGGCGACGATCCGGGCAGCCGGGCCTACGTCGCGGGCAAGCACCGGGATTGCGCCGAGGTCGGGATCGAGTCGATTCGGGTGGACCTTCCGGCGGATGCCTCGTTCGCCGACGTCAGCGCAGCCATCGACGACCTGAACAGTGATCCGGCCTGTACCGGTTTCATCGTGCAACTCCCGCTTCCCCGCGGGTTGGACGAGAACGAACTCCTGGCCCGGATGAACCCGACCAAGGATGCCGATGGGCTACACCCGTGCAGTCTCGGTCGACTGGTGCTCGGGGCGCCCGGCCCGTTGCCCTGCACTCCTCGCGGAATCGTGGAGTTGCTTCGCCGGTACGACGTGCCGATAGCAGGTGCGCAAGTGTGCGTAATCGGTCGGGGAGTGACCGTCGGACGACCGCTGGGACTTCTGCTCACCCGGCGCAGCGAGAACGCGACAGTGACCCTGTGCCACACCGGCACGAGGGATCTGGCGGCCCAGATCCGCGTGGCGGACATCGTGGTGGCGGCTGCCGGGGTTCCTCGCCTGGTCACCCGGGAACAGGTCAAGCCAGGCGCTGCGGTCCTCGACGTCGGTATAACCCGGACTCCGGACGGACTGGTCGGCGATGTCGACCCGGGCGTGGCCGAGGTCGCCGGATTCCTGGCACCCATGCCGGGAGGGGTTGGGCCGATGACCCGCGCGATGCTGCTTCTCAACGTGGTGGAAACGGCCGAAACCTCAAACTGAGTCCGCTACGGCATGTCGGTGTCGCCAACACGAAAACTGGGCCACCGAACCCCTATCGTCCGTGTGTGTGACTGGTGTTGGCGGAAGCGAGCCGGCTCCGGATGTGTTCAATGGCGAGTTCGGGCACACGCCGGACTCGCAGTTCCGTCGCCCGTCGGGATCGGAAGTTCCCGCACAGCGGTTGCCGGCGAACGTCGTCCCGCTTTGGCCCGATGACGAATGGCGGGCACCGGTCACTCCCATTCCCTTGCCCGCCCAACTGCCCGCCCAACGCACGGCGTCGGCGCCTTCCGGTCGGGCGACGAATCGCCTGGCCGAGTGGCCGATCCTCTTGGTGGGAACCGGCGTGTTGGTGGCCCTGGTGTTGTCCGCCACCGTCTCCCTGCGAATCGGTTGTGTTGCGCTGGGGGCGGCGATGAGTTTGGCGACCGTGCTGCGGATCGTGCTTGGTGAGCGCCATATCGGCATGCTGCGGTCACGTTCCCGGCTAACCGATCTGCTGGTGATGGGCTTCTTCTCGGTATCCATGCTGGCCTTGGCCCTGTCGGTCCCGGCCCCGGGTTAGTCGTCTCCTGACCCCCGTCTAACGTAGGCGTCTGTTGTCAACGGGCAGCGCCGCGAGTGGACGGAGGATGGACCAAGATGGGACGACAGGGCAAGGTGACGGTGGTCGGCGCCGGTTTCTACGGTTCGACGACCGCGATGAGGCTGGCCGAGTACGACATCTTCGAGCAGGTGGTCCTGACCGACATCGTCGACGGCAAGGCCGAAGGACTGGCCCTGGACCTGAACCAGTCTCGTCCGATCGAGGGATTCCAGACGCTGGTCGTGGGCCAGACGACCGGGGTGGACGGTTCCGGCTATGAAGTCATCGCCGATTCGGACGTTGTCGTCATCACGGCGGGGCTGCCTCGTAAGCCAGGCATGAGCCGGATGGATTTGATCGAGACCAACGCCAAGATCGTTCGAGGCGTGGCCGAGCAGGTCGGGCGGTTCGCGCCGGAGTCCGTCGTCATAGTCGTCTCGAACCCGCTCGACGAGATGACCGCCCTGACTCAGCGGGCCACCGGGTTTCCCCACGAGCGCGTGATGGGTCAGGCGGGGATGCTCGACACGGCTCGATTCACCCACTTTGTCGCGGAGCGGCTCGGAGTGCCGGTCGGGTCGGTCAAGACGCTGACCCTGGGCTCTCATGGCGACACGATGGTGCCGGTTCCGTCCAACTGCACGGTGGACGGTGAGCCTTTGACCGATCGGTTGGACGCGGGCGACATCGAGGCCTTGGTGGAGCGCACGCGCAACGGTGGTGCCGAGGTTGTCGCCCTGCTCAAGACCGGGTCGGCCTACTTCGCGCCTTCAGCCGCGGCGGCACGAATGGCTCGCGCGGTAATCGAGGATTCCGGGGCTGTCATGCCGGTTTGTGCCTG
>JAUYKX010000168.1 GCA_030699055.1 Candidatus Nanopelagicales bacterium | reverse complement strand
CCACGCCCCAGACGAAGACCTCTCGGCTGGATTCGCCTGATACGCGTCCGAGTAGTAACCAGGCATGGGCATTGCGGGTGACGCCTCCGCGTACTCCTGGCCCGGCGAGTGCTGCGGCGCCTCCGCATATGGCTGCGTCGCGTAGTAGTGAGGGCCCGGCGAGTGCTGCGGCGCCTCCGCATATGGCTGCGTCGCGTAGTAGTGAGGGTCCGGCGCGTACTGCGGCGCCTCCGCATATGGCTGCGTCGCGTAGTACTGGCCGGCTGCGGGATCCGGGCTCTGGGCACCGGTCGTTTCCCATGGTGGTTGCCCGGCGGCAGCCGCTTCGGTCGACTCCGCGCCGACCTGCTCGCTGGGCGCCTGTTCCGCCGGAACCGACGACTCCCCTGGACCTTCAGGGTGGGATTCCCGATCAATCGGATGACTCTGGTCCTCCGGATCATTCACCGTGGCTCCTCAATCTGGACGATCTGGACGATCTTTACGGCAGAAGCTGATTTCCGAGGCCACGCTACCCACGCCCAGCCCCCTGCTCCACACCAGCAGCGCAAGAGTTGACCGAAGCCGTCCAGAACCATTACAAGACGCTTACGCTCTGTTCGGTGGGCCGTTCGCCCCGGCCTCCGACCACCCATTGTTCGGACCGGCCACGACGTTAGGCTCTGACCCAGTTCCGATCATCACTGGAGGTGCGCCATCAACACTGATCTGATTGCATTCGCCGACCGTTGGAATGCGACTGTGCCGAAGGACGGACCAGCGGCTGACCCGCCCGGTGCGACGCCGGGAGTCACCATTGCCGCTCTGCTCACGGTTCTGGCCCGGGTTTCCGGCGCCACGTCAGTGGTCGAAGTGGGAACGGGAGAGGGCGAAACCGGATCGGCGCTGCTCACCGGGATGGGTGAAGGCGGCACGCTGACCTCGATTGACTTCGACCCGAGTGTTCAACGAACAGCTCGGGAACGACTCAACGTTGCCGCGGGCGGAAATACCCCGCAGGTGCGCCTGATCGCCGGAACTGCCCGGGAGGTGTTGACTCGACTGGCTGACGACGCATACGACCTGATCGTGGTCAACAAGTCGGACGAGGATTGCGCGATCTACCTCGAGAACGCGTTACGTCTGCTTCGGGTCGGCGGCATGCTGGTCCTGACCGATGCCACCCGCGACGGGACCGTCATCGATCCGGCCAATCGGGGAGTCCCCGAATCGGCGATGCGCGAGACGTTGAAGGCCGCCCGGGAGAACGAGCAACTGGCCGCCGTTCTGTTGCCGTTCGCCGGTGGGGTATTGCTCGCGGTCAGGCTGGTCTGAAGGTCGGAGTACCTGAGCGACAGCCCGCCGACCGTACGGTCACCACAGGGCAGGCCCTTGCTCCAACCATCGGAGCAGTGCCCGCACCCCATACCCGGTGGCACCACGACTGACCTCTCGGACCGCTTTCTCCGCCCGGGCCGGCCCCGCGATGTCCAGGTGCGCCCATCGGCGCCCGTCCACGAACTGTTGAAGGAACAATGCGGCTTGAATCGCTCCCGGCCCGCTGTCCAAACTCGTGTTCAGCGCATCGGCCACCGAAGAGTCGAGCTTCCCCCGGTATTCATCGGCCAAGGGCATCAACCACATCGGCTCCCCGCCCAGCTCACCGGCCCGTTCAAGTGACTCGGCCAACCCCTCGTCGTTGCTGAACAAGGCGGCGTGACTTCGACCCAGCGCGACCGCCGCCGCACCGGTCAGGGTGGCCACATCGACAATCGCATCCGGATGTACTCGCCCCTCGGCGAAGGCCAAGGCGTCGGCCAACAAGAGCCGCCCTTCGGCATCCGTGTTGGTCACTTCGCTGGTTCGCCCCCCGAAGTGGGTTATCACGTCGCCCGGTCTCATGGCGGCGGCTCCGGGCATGTTCTCCGCACAGGGCAGCAACGCTGTGACCCGCATGGATATCCCGAGTGCCGGAAGTGCCCTCATCACGCCAAGGACGACACCGGCGCCGGCCATGTCGGTCTTCATGTTCTTCATGGCGTCGGCGGGCTTGAGCGACAGTCCACCCGAATCGAAAGTGACACCCTTGCCGATCAGTACTACGTGGGGAGCTCCCGCCTCACCCTTGTGTTCAATCATGATCAGGCAAGGAGGCTGGGCCGATCCCGCCCCGACGGCAAGGATGCCGCCGAACCCGTCGCGATACAGGCGCTCCCGGTCAAAAACGGTCAACTTCTGGCCTGCCTCGGCAGCCAGATCAGCCGCACGTTGGGCGATCCACCTGGGGTTCTTCTCGTTGCTCGGCGCGTTAGTCAGGTCTCGGGCGAGCATCACAGATCTGGCAGTGGCCACCGCCAGATCCAGCACCGGCTGAGAACGGGCGACACTGGCCACAGCAAGCTGAACAAAGGGGGAAGAAGGTTCGCCCGCCTTGTCCCCCGTCTTGCGGGAAAAGCGGTACGAAGCGAGCAGCAAACCCTCACACAAAGCCCTCAAGGCCTCACGGGACAAAGACGCCGTCGCCGAGCACAGCACCCGTTCGACGCCCTTGGTCTGCGCCGCCATCGCAGCCCCGGCCTGGCGGGCCGCATTCGGAGAACCATCACCCAGGCCCAGAACCACCAGTCTCTCGGTCGTGTCGTCCTCGAGTTCAATGACCGTCGCCTCGCCAGCGGCACCGCTGGCACCCGCCCGCCGAAGCCGGCGCAACAAGTCGATTCGGTGCTCTGCGGCCACAGCCGTTCCAGCGTCATCCGGAACCAGCCCCTCTGGACCGGGTATGGCTGACGCCACCACGACATTCGGCGGCGGCGCGACCACAACCGTCTGCGCCACCACCCTGGTGATGCCTTCGGCGTCAGCGGCGCTCTTACCCAGCTGCGACAAAAGATCCAGGGGCACCAATCCCAGCTTGGGCATACCAGGCGGGTCCAGCCGAGCCGACTCCAGCGACGCAGTCGCCTTGGCCACTGTCAGCCGGCAATGTCAGTGAGCTGCGTGCCGAGATCCCGGGCCTCGTCGGCAGACAGCTCCACAACCAAGCGACCGCCGCCCTCGAGCGGAACTCTCATCACGATGCCGCGGCCCTCCTTGGTCACTTCCAGCGGGCCATCTCCAGTGCGCGGTTTCATCGCTGCCATACCGTCCCCTTTCCCATTCGCCGCGCCGAACCTGGCTCAAACTGGACCCGATCCGACGACCACCACCGAGATCAATTGCACTGATGGTGGGATCTGTCTGCGTGATTATCCCTTATGTCGCTCGGTGCTCGTCCGAATACCCCCGGTGACCGGGATCGACGGCAATTGCGGAGCACCCGGAATTGGCCAGAAGAGCGTCGCGATCGGCCAGTTCCGCCTGCAGACGAGCCAGTGCCCGGTCCACGTCAAGCATTCGATAACCCCTGAGCCCTACCGGAAACCGGAGACGTCGGATGTCGTCCGGGGAAACCCCGCCCGACGGCAAACCAACGCCAGCCCGATCCAGGGGAATCGGCGGCAGCTCACCCATCCGCCCAGCCGCTACCAGGGCCGCCGAAACGACGACGACCATCCCGACAAGCAGAAATACGACCGACATCACGCCGAGAAACCTAGCGGAGAATCCCAGTGGATCCGAGCCGATCCGCCCTGGATCAATCTTCACCGAATCCGAACACCCAAGCCTGTGGAAGTCCCTGGTGCCGGCGGGCAACACATGCCAGCCTGTCTCCGACCAGGTAACGCCGCCACAATCGGACCCGAACTGTCGGGGTGCTGATTTCGAAAGCCCGGGAGGCCAAGTGGAGACCGAAGCCAAGACATCCGACCCGAGCTACCCCGCCAGGACTCCTGGCGGGGTCATCGCGTTCGCGGCTCTCGGCGCGCTCGCTTTGATCGTCTTGGGGTTTGGAGCTCTGGGCCAGGCGCAACTCGTTGCCCGAGGCGCCCAGTTGGTGGCCAACTCCACCGAGCACCCCCTGTTGGGTCTTCGTGGACCGTTGGCTGATCGTCGAGAGGGACGAAGGGGCGATCAAGGTCCTTTGGGGCCGCGGGACGGCAGGTTGCCGCGGGATCGAGGCTTGCTTCGCCGCGATCGATCGCCCATGGGCGTGCCGGGTGTGAACGGCCTGCCTGTGCCCGGGGACCCGATGCACGGGGAAATGGTGATGAATGACCCCCCTGGTGCCGGTGTCTTCACTGTTCGCTTCGCGCGCGGTGAAGTGACGGCGGTGTCAGGAACGTCCATCACCATTCGCTGTTCCGACGGCTACGACGGCACGTTCGCCATAGCTGCGGAGACCAAGGTTTTTCTCAAGGGTGACAAGAACGCAATCACCGAGGTCACCGCTGGCAGCACGGTGCTGGCCATCGGCCGAGTGGCTGGCGAATCGACCACCGCAACCCTGGTGACCGACGACGAGCCGGGCAAGAACCGCCGACCGGCGCGGCCCTGAACTTCCGGTTCAGGAAGACCAGGCACCCTCGATGGCGTCGAGTGCTCGATTCATCGAGGCGGTCCACTCGACCTCATCGAGAACTTCGCGACGCACAAACCCCCGCCGATGGAGGTCCACGATGAGTTCGCGCAAACCTCCCAAGTCGCCCCACGGATCGAGGACGACGATCGGTTTTCGATGCATGTCGAGCGCCCGACTAACCCACACTTCGACCAACTCCTCGACGGTGCCGATGCCGCCGGGTAGCACCAGGAACGCGTCAGACTTGGCATCCATCAGGCCTTTGCGTTGACGCATGTCGGCGGTGACGATCAACTCGTCCGCGTCGGTGTCGGCCAGTTCGGCTGCGTAGAGTCCGCGGGGAATGACCCCGACGGTGTGACCTCCACCGGCCCGGACCGCCCGGGCGATCGCGCCCATGGTCGAAACTCGCCCCCCTCCGGTGACCAAGTCCATGCCCCGCCGACTCATCTCTGAACCCACCCGGGCGGCAAGGTCGAGATAGCGAGGATCGATCGGCTCAGCCGAGGCGGTGAAGACACAGACCCGTCGGCCCTCGATACGCCGACCGGGCTCAACTCTCAGGTTCGCGGCCATCGACATTCACCCATCGGCGGCGCCAACTCGGACACCAAACGGACAACCTCGTCCGCATCGTCGGCGACTTGAATCAGATCGAGTTCGGAAGAACTCAGTTTTCCGCCACCTACCATTTCGCGACGAATCCAATCGATCAGACCCGACCAGTAGCTCCGGTCGACCAGGACGACCGGGAAGGACGTCACCTTGCGGGTCTGAACCAAGGTGAGAGCCTCGAAGGTCTCGTCCAACGTCCCGAATCCACCGGGGAAAACCACGAAGCCCGAGGAGTACTTGACGAAGCAGGTCTTGCGCACGAAGAAGTACCGGAAGTTGATACCCATGTCGACCCACTTGTTGAGCCGCTGTTCGAAGGGCAACTCGATGCCGAGTCCGATCGACCGACCCCCGGCCCGGCATGCCCCCTTGTTCGCCGCTTCCATGATTCCGGGGCCACCACCAGTGATGACAGCGAATCCGGCCCGAGCCAACCCGGATCCAACCTGTTCCGCTCGCAAATAGTCAGCGGCATGCCGGTGCGTGCGCGCGCTGCCGAACACGCTGATCGCCGGACCGAGTCCGGCAAGCGCTCCGAATCCCTCGACGAACTCGGCCTCGATTCGCAGCACCCGCCACGGGTCGGTGTGCAGCCATTCATCCGGCTCCCGCTCGTCGAGCAACCGCTGGTCGGAGGTGGAAGGCGGGATCTCAGCCCGCCGAAGGGTTACCGGCCCCCGCTGCCGCTCAGGCGGGTAGTACTCCTCGGGCTCCCAATCCGCAACCGAATCGGCGCCCGAATCGGCGCCTCGATCGAAATCATCGGGTGGACGTGTCATCCATTTCCCCCCGCCAACCACGCTCTCAGCACTTCCTCGCAGCGCCTCAACTCGGACACATCGACGAATTCGCCCGGCGTATGGGCGACCGACGGGCTGCCGGGACCGAAGTTCAGCGCCGGAATTCCAATAGCGGCGAAACGGGCCACGTCAGTCCAACCGAACTTGGGCGCGGCGCGCTCGCCGGTGGCCGCCACGAACTCCCGGGCGAGGTCCAGGTGAAGGCCCGGCCTGGCGCCCGGCGCGCTGTCGACCACCACCAGTTCGACGTCGGGAAACACCTGACGCAAATGCTCCTCTGCCTGGGCTGGTGACAGGTCCGGGGCGAATCGGTAGTTGACCGTGACGACGCATTCGTCAGGAATGACGTTTCCAGCGACTCCGCCAGCGATGGCGACGGCGTTGAGGCCCTCGCGATAGGTCAGGCCATCGATCTCGACCTCTCGCGCCCGATAGCGAGTCAGCGTCTCTAACAGCTCGGCCGTGCGGTGGATGGCGTTG
>JAUYKX010000167.1 GCA_030699055.1 Candidatus Nanopelagicales bacterium | reverse complement strand
CCAGAGCGAGGCTCAGTCCTCGCGCAGCATCGGCGACGATGCTGCCCACCTTGATGTTGTGCCGTTTTGGTGTTCTGTCATCAACAAGCACATCGATCGTTCGTACGTCGCTGCCCGCCCAGTGCGTGAACCGATTTCCTTCCGGTCTGTCGTAACCGATGGCTCTCAGGCGAGCGTCGAGCCTATTTGCGATCACGGCTTCGCATGCGATACCCGCATCAGCGTCTGCGGTGGATCGATAAGCGATATCCAACTCAGGGTGGAGTGCCTGATGGAAGTTGACCATATGTCCGCCGATGATCCGGTACTCCACGTTGTCAGCGGCGGTCGTGAGATCGCGAAGGGCGAGCGTCGCAAGATCCTCTGCCCGAGACGTCGATGTCCAAGCCACCGGTGTCATCGCGTAGCTCGCTGTTTCGCGAGCGCCCCGATCAGATGCTCAGCGGCTTCTGGAGCGTCGACGCCGGGGGACTGAAGCAAGTCCCACCACACCTGCAGCGGTTGCGCCACGGCCAACTGCTCAGATCTCCAGGGCAACGCGGGGGCATCCTCAGGCAACGCAATCTTGTCGGTAGTCGCATGAAGGATCACCTGCGCCGGTTCGCCGCTGGTCACCTGGACCAGGGGTGTGCTCGCCAGCGTCCCACCCCGCGCGAGAATCACCAACTGCTCGGGGCGACGCCAGGGGGCGATGGCATCTGCGGCGATATCGCCGGAGACCGCCCAGGGTTGACGGAGCGCGACGCGGGCAAGGCGCAAGCCCTGCACCAGGTCGACCGTTCCCGTCCAGTACGTGGTTATTGGTCGCCAGGCCCGGGCCTGTGCCCAGATGCGCGTCAAGTTCAACCAAGTATCGGTTTCTGGTGACCGCAACCGGTCGGTAAGGAGGCTTGAGCTCACCAAGTTCTTCAACACGCCCGAGACATACGGCTGGCTCACCCCGGCTACATGCGCCAGTTCGGTCTGCACGAGGCGTTCCCCGGCAGACATTGACAAGATCGCATGGACAACCCGGGAAAAAGCGGGCGGCCACTTGAGGCCTGATCGATCCACGCCAACATCCGGCCCGTGCGCTGGGCTGCTAGCCGAATAGCCCGCCATGTCTAGCGAGATGTCCGTGTCGCTGACGAAGGACCAGCCAGTTTCGCGCAAACGGGCGGCCTGGGTCGACGACAGGTGTCGAGTGATCCACAATGACCGCGATTCAGGCACGGGAATTGGTTCGGATCCCCGTGGGGCACGAGCAGTACGCCGAATCGTGAACACATCGCAGCCGCCTGGCGTGCTTAGTCGGACTCGGCAACCATCCACCACCTCCACGCTGATTCCCAAATCGGCAAGCCGATCGACCCAATCCATACGCCAACTATAACGACAGGCGGAGAACCGCGTCACTAGTTATACTCACTCGTGGTGAAACGCCCGTGGTCAAGCCGGAGGCGCCGCGTATGCGCTTCGGCATCCTGGGCCACCTTTGGTAACGCCATGCCGGACTTGATCGGCCTCGCGCTCGCGGAACTTCGGACAATCCAGAACCGGCTCCACGGATCTGGCTTCAGCCTTAACGACCCAGATCCCCCGCTACCAGCATCGATGACAGAACCATCGGCCGCAGCTGGTCGGACCTAGCCCCGATCATCGCCGCGCACAGCGCCCGGGCATTGGCGAACGAAGCCGACACGATCTTCAATCGTCGAGGACGCGAACCGCCACGGGAAACCAGGAACCAACTGTTGACCCCGGTGGGTCCTTCGGTCGAATAGTGGTATTCCCCCTCGGGGATTCGCCAGGTCCGAGGCAGCCGGACCGAGATCGGTCCGTCGCTTCCCTTTAGTTGCGCGGCGCATGAGGTGACACACGTCAACGAGACCCGAGTCTCCGCAGCCAGTTGGGTCAGCCGGGACCAGGCGTCGCCGGTGACCGTCTCGGCGAGTCGGGGTAGGTGCAGTGCGCCGGAGTCAGCGAGATCGCCGTAACGGCAGTACGGCCGGTCGAGTCGCAGGTCGGTCGACAGGCCGCTGGCCCGGGCGACCACCCCCGTAGCGACGAACTCCAGCGCCAGTTCGGTCGGGAGCACCGCCAGATTGCGCCATCGATCGCGCCCGTCGCTCGAGTCAAGCCAGTCGGCCAGTTCGGCCAGCGCTCGGTTCGCTCCCGCCGCGGACTCGGAAACCCGAGACAGCCAGCCGTCGGTCGCATCGGATCGCAAGCCGCCCGGCTGGTTGATCATGGGGTGCATCCGACCACCGCTGATTGATTCCAGGTCATCGACCATCCGCCCGCGGCCTTGGCGAGCGGCGGCCACCAAGGCGTCCGACGGGCCAGCCGTTTCGTCAGCCAGGGTTTCGGTCAGCCAGTGGACGCCGTGGATGGCTCGGGTCAGTTCCGCGAGCAGCGTGCGCAGCCATTGTGCGCGATCGGGGGTTTCGATCCCGAGGGCGTTCTCCAGCAGCAGGGCGAGGCCGAGTTCGGAGTTGAACGCCCCGTGCCAGTCATGCCGGTCGGCCAGAACCAGGCATTGGCGCAGGTCGCGTGACTCGAATAACTTCTCGACCCCTCGATGGACCAAATCGAATCTGGGTTCGAGGGCGGCCACGTGGTCATCGCGAATGGTCAGCCGGAAGGCGACTGGGCCGGGGGCGGCCGGATGTGTCGGATCGATCGGCGGAATCCACGGATCAAGCACCTCCAGCACCGGCCAATTGTGCCTGCCCGTTGGTCTTCCGGGGTTGCCAGGTGGCTCCGGGCACCTTCGGGCTGCTCCGGGTGAAGCCCGGTGCGACCGCGCGATTCATCCGCCAGCCCACGGGATCACCTCCTACTCCGTAGGCTTCCCCCGTGTTCGAAGCGCAGCTGGGCGGAGACGGGGCGCGAGCCGCTCGCGTCCCGGGGTCTCGCCCGCGGTTCACCATCGGCATCGTCGGTGTCGGTCGGGCGGGCTCCGTTCTGGGTGCGGCCTTGGCCCGCGCCGGCCATCAGGTGGTTGCCGCGCACGGGGTTTCGGACCTGAGTCGTTTGCGAGCCGAGGCTCTTCTGCCCGGCGTCCCCCTGC
>JAUYKX010000165.1 GCA_030699055.1 Candidatus Nanopelagicales bacterium | reverse complement strand
TTGGCGCAGGCTCGCTCGCCGGTCCGAGCCTTCAGCATCGCCACTATTTCGGTGGTTCTGACGGGGTCGATTCTCGTCGCCGTGATCCCTGATGTGGAGAGCGTGCTGCCGGGGCATGGGCTGTTCGGCGCGGCCGCCGCGGTCGTCTTCCTCTGTGTAGTCACTGCCGTCGGGGTCAGACCGGTAAGGAGGGCACTGGCCGCGGCGGGCCGTCAGTGTCGGCGACGGGCGGAGGCGGAGCACACGCGGGGGTCGCGTGAGGTTCCCGTGATCCATGGCTCGCGGATCAGCGGAGCGTGGGTGGCGCTGGTCGTAACCATGTTGATGGCGGCAGTGGGTAACTTCGCCGTCTGGACCTTCGTGGAGGAGATCGGGATCAGTTTGGGGATGGCGGAGGCGACGACGATCAGGTTGCTGGGCGTAACCCAGATCATCGGCCTCGCGGGTGCGCTGGTCGCGGCCGCATCCGGTGGACGGTTTCGCCGCGTGAGTTTGCTGCCTCCGGCCTTGTTGTTGTTGGCTGCGGGGAATCTGGCGATCGGTTTGGCTGGTTCACCGGTGTTCTTTATCGGAGGCATGATCGCGGTCAATGTCGCTTTCTACTGCCTCAACCCCCTGCTCTTCGCCAAAGCGGCACAACTTGATCCGGTCGGCAGGTTGGCCGCCGTGGTGGGCGGAGCCAGCCTTGCGGGCAGCTTTATCGCCCCGGTCGTTGGTGGTTTTCTGGCCGGATCCGATAACCAATGGGCCCGGCTCAGTTGGACGGCGGCCTTGGTGATTCTGCTGGCCCTGGGTCCCGCGACGTTTGCCCTGCGGGGAGTTGCCGGCGATTCCCGGCGAGTGGGTATGTCGGAGGGCTGAGGCCGGTGACCGATCATGGTGGTGGGTCTGGCAGGGTGATCGGCGTGCTGGAAGCGATTCTCCTCGTTGGAGGAAAGGGAACTCGTCTGCGACCGTTGACCATTTCGGCGCCGAAGCCGATGCTGCCGGTGGCCGGCCGGCCGGTGACGGCCCACCAGATTGCCCGGGCCGCCGAGGGGGGTGTGTCCCGGGTGATTCTGGGAACGTCCTATCGGGCCGACGTTTTCTCGGACTATTTCGGCAACGGTGCGGAATTCGGGGTTGACCTGCGGTGCGTGGTCGAGGAGGTGCCCTTGGGCACCGGTGGAGCCATCAGGAACGTGGCCGATTCGCTCGAGTCCGGGCCGGACGACCCGGTCTTGGTGTTCAACGGCGACGTATTGACCGGGCTGGACATTCCGGCATTGGTTGATGCCTGGCGGGATGCCGATGCCGCTGTCGCGTTGTACTTGACCCGCGTGTCGGATCCCCGGGCGTTTGGACTGGTGCCGACTGACGACAACGGCAGGGTCACCGCGTTCCTGGAGAAGCCGCAGACGCCCGAGGAGATCGTGACCGACCAGATCAATGCCGGTTGTTATGTATTTCGACGTAGTTTGATCGACAAGATCCCCGCAGGCCGCCCGGTATCGGTCGAACGGGAGACCTTCCCGGGGTTGCTCGCCGTGGGCGAGAAGGTCATCGGGGTGGTGGACCCCGGATATTGGCTGGATTTGGGCACGCCGTTGGCTTTTGTCCAGGGCTCGCGAGATTTGGTCAGCGGCACAGCCCCCTCGCCACTGGTTCCCGAACCCGGAGCCTGCATGATCATGTTTGATGCGAGAGTGGATCCGTCGGCGGCGGTGACGGGTGGATCGGTAGTCGGGGTCGGCTGTGCGGTGGCGGCCGGAGCGAGAGTGGACGGCAGCGTGCTGTTCGACGGCGCCGAGGTCGGCGAAGGAGCACTGATCGTGGACAGCGTCATCGGGCGCAACGCCCGGATTGGATCCGACGTTCGGTTGGACGGGGTGGTGGTCGGGGACGGAGCTCAGATCGCCACTGGTAACGAACTGGCCCACGGTGCCCGCGTGTTCCCGGATGCGGAGCTGGCGCCGACATCCCTTAGATTCTCGTCCGATCAGACCTGATCCGCGATTGCCATGATCTCCACCATCGCTGTTCTCGCGGTGCTGGCGATCGTCAATCTGCTGACCAATCGCTGGGCGAAGCGGCACTATCTGGTCATCTGCCTGGTGGCAACCGTCGTGTTGATTGCCATTGCCCGGTTTGACGGCATCAGTTGGATGTCGATGGGTCTGGCGCGAACCACCTGGCGCCAGGGAATTCTTTGGTCGCTGGTGGTGGTGGCAGCGGTGTTGGTTTTCTACGCAATTGCCGCCGCACTCCCTTGGACCCGGAAGGGTTTCGCCGACAAGCGGGCAGCCGAAGGCGGCTGGTGGATGATGCTCTATCACTCGCTGATCAGGATTCCGTTCGGAACGGCCCTGTTGGAGGAGACGGCTTTCAGGGCGGTGCTTTTGTCGGTTTCGGCCGATGTCTGGGGTTGGTGGGCCGGGGTCGCCGTGAGTTCACTGGCCTTCGGTCTCTGGCACGTTCTGCCCTCCCTGGACTTCCACGAACATCACGATGCGGCCGCGTTGATGGGCAATGGGCGGTGGGCCAAGGTCCGTAGCGTTGTACTCACGGTTCTGGGTACGGCGGCGGCCGGCGTCGGCTTCTGCATGCTCCGTGGGATCAGCGGCAGCCTGTTCCCTGCGCTTGCTCTGCACGCCGCCCTCAACAGCATCGGTTTCGTCGTGTCGTGGGGGATGGCCCGCCGACTGCGGGAGCTCTGAAGTGTTGTCTGTTTCTGGACTCGGCTACGCCCCTTGTTTCACCTCTCGATGATGAAGTCGGCAGCTTGCCGGGGGTCCCGCGAAGAGGGTTCCGCTTCGGCATATCCGATGGCCACAGCGCCGAGGGGCTGCCAATCGTCGGGTAGTCGCAGATGGCGGCGAACCACCTCGGGGCAGAACACGGTCGAACTGATCCACGCCGACCCCACCCCTTCTGTGGCCAATCCGACCAGCAGGTTCTGAACGGCTGCGCCGCCGGCCACCAGGAAAAGGTCCCGCTCGAATCCCTGCCGACGCGGGTCCGGGTAACGATGCATGGCCTCATCCAGCGCCAGGAAGGGCAACAGCACCTCCGGCGCCCGGCGGAGCACGTCGCCCCGACGCAGTCGCCGTTCGATCGACATCGGAGTGAAGCCGTCAAGTTCCGTCAGATCCTGTTGCCATTGGTCCGCCATGGCGTCCAGGAGTGCTTGGCGTTTCTCGGCATCACGCAGGTGGACAAATCGCCAAGGCGTTGTGTGGTGGGGCGCCGGGGCGGTCAGGGCGGCGGTCACCGCGCGGTTGATGATGGCCGGATCGACGGGCCGGTCGGAGAATTGGCGAACGGTACGCCGCATCGCCTGAGCTGATCGCGCGCCGGCGGCGTAGGCCTCGGCTGTGCCAAGTCGGAACAGGTCTTGGTCCGCAGACCGCACCAGGGGACGCGCGCCCTCGTCCCGGACCGGTTCAGAGGCCCGCCCCAACGACGGCGCAGCGGGAATCGGCGCAGCGGGAATCAAGTGGTGTCCCAGCCCACGGATCACTACTGCTGGAATGCCTGAGGTCTTCCCGCTTGCCAGTTCCGCCGCTGCCGCTAGCTCGTCTCCAACGGCAGTGACCGTGGCCGTCAGTTCGACGCCGTGAAGATCCGGTCGGCCGCGGAAGTCGTCCAACACTTGGATCCCGGCGCTGCCGATGGCCTGGTCGACTTGGCCATTGCGCCACGGTCGTCCGAAGGTGTCGGTCACGATGACGCCCAACTCGCTCACCCCGGTTTGGCTGACCAGGCTCTGGCGGATTCGGTGGGCTGAAGCGTCCGGATCCTCGGGTAGAAGTACGAGCCGACCAGCCCCGACATTCGACGCATCAATCCCGGCAGCCGCCATGACGAATCCGTGACGGGTCTCGACGATTCGGGTGCCGGGTTGCCCATCTTGGCCTGGTCGGGCGGCGACGACCCGAACCGCCTCGGCGGTGATCGCGGCTTCTCTATCGTTGGGCCCGCCCGTCAACACGCGTCCCTCGGCTTTGCTGACCGCCTTGCTGGTGATCGAAACTATGTCGCCCGGCCGCAACCGCATGCGTTGGCAGATCATGACCGAGAGATCGTCTCCAGCGCGGATTTCGCCGATGCCGGTGATCGGTATCAAGGTGATCGTCACGGGGTCCCCCCGAGTTCAAGGACTGACCGGGCCAGGCGAGTCGAAGCGTCCAGGTCGCTCATCAATGTTGGGGCGGGGGTACACGAAAGCCCCCGGGCACGGATGGTCGAGGCCTGCTCGGCGTCGCGTTCGTCGATGACCCAATGGTCCAGGAGCCCGTCGTTTGCTCGCGCATCGAAGTGAAGGCCAACTCCGGTGGCGCTGACCGGCACCCCAATAGCGCGCAGGCAGCGGTCGGCCATCCCTCTTACCGGCGCTGAGCCGATGATGGGCGAAACACCAACGACCGGCGCTCGGGTGGCGGCCACGGCGTCCCGGATGCCCGGAACAGCGAGGATCGGCCCGATCGAGACCACTGGATTGGAGGGCGGAAAGATCACGAGGTCGGCATCGGCGATGGCGGCGATTACGTCGGATCCTGGACGTGCGCTCTCGGCGCCAGTGAAGACGAACCGACTGGGTTCAGGTTCAGCTCGGTAGCGGATCCACCATTCCTGGAAGTGCAGTTCCAGATCGGCGGCGTCGGTCGCGGGGTCGCGAATGAAGACATGGGTCTCGACTGGATCGTCGGTCATGGGTAAGAGGCGTACCGGCAGTTCCCACCGACGGGCCAACTCGGCGGTGGCCTGGGTGAGCGACTTGCCAGTCGCCAGTGCTTGGGTCCGGACCAGATGGGTTGCCAAATCCAGATCCCCGATGCCGAACCAGTCCGGTTGGGCGCGGTAGGCTTGTAGCTCGTTCAGTACCCGGAACGACTCCCCGCCTCGACCCCACCCCCTTTGCTGATCGGATCCTCCTCCCAGGGTGTACATCACCGAGTCCAGATCGGGACAGACCTTCAACCCGAACCAATACAGGTCGTCTGCCGTATTCCCGACGACGGTGATTTCGGCAGCCGGTTGATGGTCGGAAGCGGATGTCGCTCCGACTAGTCCCGTGAGAAAACGGGCGGCTCCGACCCCTCCGGCCAACACTGTGATGCGACGGGTCGCTGACATGCACCGAATACTCGCAGGAGCGGGAGGCCGGGAGTCGGCGGCGTACCCTGA
>JAUYKX010000163.1 GCA_030699055.1 Candidatus Nanopelagicales bacterium | reverse complement strand
CTGGACGAACTGTCCGCGAATGATCGAGTCGCCAACCACGATGAAGCAGATGCCGTCCCGCTTGAGCACGCGGTGCAGCTCGACCATGACCTCGCCGAGTTGGCTCGCGAAGTCCTCGGCAGTCAGCGACAGCTTCGACTCCCTCGAGAGCCTCGGCATCGCGGTGATGGTCGTCATCGCACTCGTCGTGTTGCTGGTGCTGTCGAGCGCACTCGCCTGCGTTCAGTATCTGATCGCGTTCGGCAACATGAAACTCACCGACAACGGCCGCATTTTGCACGTCAGTCACGGCCTGTTGAAGACCCGGCAGACCACACTCGACCGAGCCCGCCTGCGCGGCACGACGCTCAAAGAGCCGCTCCTGCTGCGTCTGGCCCGCGGCGCGCGCCTCGACGCCATCATGACGGGCGTGAGTGCCGAGAAGAAGGAATCTTCGCTACTGCTCCCGCAGGGACCGCGCAAGGAGGCCGAGCGAGTGATGGCCACCGTGATCGGTGACTCACGCCAAGCGTCCGCTCCCCTGATGAATCACGGGCCGGCCGCACGGCGTCGCCGGTACACCCGAGCGCTGTTTCTGGCGGCAGTGGCGTTCCTGGTCTGCGTGGCGTGCGCGGCATCGGGCCTCCACGTGCCGATCTATGCGTGGTTCGGAGTCGCTGTACTCGCGATCGGCGGCGCTGCCCTCGCCTACGACCGATACAACGGCCTCGGCCATGCAGTTCTGCCGGGGTGGTTGATCACCCGAAGCGGCTCGCTCGATCGCCAGCGTCACAGCCTCGAATCCGAAGGTGTCATCGGCTGGACGGTGCGCGAGACGTTCTTCCAACGTCGCGCAGGCGTGGCAACCGTCGTCGCCGCGACGCCCGCCGGCACCGGAAGCTACGAGGTGATCGATCTCCCCGCCGAGAACGCGTGGGCTTTGATCGAGGCGGTCACTCCGGGCGGAGGCGACGTCTGGGCAGGTCGTCGATGATGAGCCTCGCCAGCGAACCGAGACGCGATCGCTCCGGCTGGATGGTGGGAACACCGAGCAGTTCCAGCGGGGCGGCCGTCACCGGTCCCACGCAGTAGGTCGGTACCGGTCCGCGCATGGCTGCGACGAACCGCTCCAGCTCGCCCATTTCTTTTGCCGTGCTGAGCATCGAGGAGACCGCGGGGGCGCTGGTGAAGGTCAGCGCGTCGATTGCGCCGGAACGAACTGCAGCAACCAGCGCGCGGACGGGCGACTGATCCGGCGGCCGGATCCACCGATAGACCGACACCGGAGTGACTATCGCGCCGGTATCGGCAAGGGAAGCGCTCAGATCCGTCAACGGCTCCCATTCGGTGATGGTGCCGTGCAACTGGACTGCGACGCGTAAGGCTGCCACTCCCTCACTTCCGAGGTGCGCCAGAACTTCCTCGGACGACTCACCCGAAGGTGACCACTCCTCACGCAATCCGGCGCCTCGAATGGCACCCGTCGCCTTGGGGCCGCGGGCGATGATTCGTGTCCGGGCCAAAGCGCCGAGGAACTCGTCGGTCAAACCCCACGACGCGACGGCGTCGAGCCATCCGCGAAACCCGATTCCGGTACTGATCACGACCAGATCCGGTGGATCGGCGATCAGGGCGGAGGTCTGGGTGCGCAGGTCTCGGTCGTCCACCAACGGCAGTACATGGATCACCGGCGTCCGAACGATCTCTGCACCTCGACGTTCGAGGAGCGTCGCAAATTCTTCGGCACGCCGTTCTGCGGTCAAGGCGATCGTCGCACCCGCCAGATCATGTTCAGCCACAGGCTGAGTGTCCCTTATGTATGGGTTACTTTCCTACGCGCGCGCCGAGATCTATTGCGAACTGAGGGTGGCAAGCCTGTTGATCGCCACTTTGAAAAGGAAAACTGCGGCCGGGGCGATCGCACCGACCAAAAGCAAGAACGTCAGTGGGGACGACAGCACCAGCACGTCGCCGCCGGGGCCGCCCACCATGCATACCAAGAACCCGACGATCCAACCGGCGAGCGGCAATGCGGCCCTGCCCGGAGTCGTCACAGTGCGGGCCGCGATCACCAACACGAGGTTCGCAACCGCGGCTACGAGAATGCTGATGGGAAATGCCGTCGTACCGAGATGGGTCGGCAGGAACAGAACGGACAGCACCGCGCACAGGAATCCGTCGAAAATCAGGACGCCGAGGATGACAGGGTCGAGCCACGACAGCGACGTTTCCGTCGAGGCGTCCGTGTTCTTCTCGACCGTGATCATGGTTTTGATAGTGGTCTATCGGTCGTCTTCGCGCGAGCGCGGGGTCCCCTCCCGACAAGCACCCCGGCTCGCGCCCGAAAAGTTCGAAGCCGATCAGGGAACCGGCGGGAACCCGAGCAGCGTCAGCAGATGACTTTGCTGATCTGCGAATGCGTAGAGCGATCCGTAATACATGTCGTGGTAGTAACCAGCCATCGGACGCAACGAATCGACGAAGGCAACGATCTGGTTCTGCAGGTCCCAGTTGTACATTTCTTCAGCCCCCAGGCTTTGCTGTTACCGAAAGGACCACCCATCCGGTGACACGCATCACACACCACTCCGGCGTCGATCGCAATGCCTGTGAGCCGACGCCCAGGTCAGCTGTGCAGTCCGCCGAACAGATCGCTCTCG
>JAUYKX010000158.1 GCA_030699055.1 Candidatus Nanopelagicales bacterium | reverse complement strand
GGCTGATCGAGGGCCCGCAGATGGCGGTGCTCGGCCGACTCGGCCGGGGCAAGACGCGCGGGCCGTTCGGCAAGGCCGCTCTGGCGCGGTGGCTCTACGTGGACACGATGCTGCGCACGGCCAGGCCGGTGATCGTCCTCGACGCTCCCGGCGGGGTCGACGTGCTCGACGAGCTCTCCGGCTGCGAACGGCTCGATATGTCCGCGTACGCCGGGCAGGTTCTCGACCCGCTCAGGTTCGAGCACGCGCGGTCCAGGGCTCCGCGTGTGACGGCGGGGGAGTGGTGAGCGTGGTGGCGACCAAGACTCGCACCCGAGGCGGCAGCAAGAACGCGCGGCCGTCGTCGCGCACGATCGACGACCTGTTGAAGGACTTCGGGACCACGATGCCGCGTGTGGTGGCACCGGCCCCAACGCCGCCGGCGGAGAAGCTGTTCCCGCACACGGTCAAGACCACCGGCGTGCGCCGGATGGGGCACGGGTGGGCACCCACAATACCGCCGCTGGCCGGGTATCAGATGACCTCGGAGGAGACCCCGGTCCTGTGGCCGCTGATCTCCGGCGACGGGCTCCCGCCGTGGGGTGCGGAGATGGGCTACGACGTCCTGTCGGGCGGCAAGTTCTACTGCGACCCGATGGGGTGGGTGCTCGACGACTCGATCCCGGTCACCAACCCCAACATTTTCATCTTCGGCAAGCCCGGCCGGGGCAAGTCGGCCACGGTCAAGGCGTTCATGATCCGGATGATCAAGTTCGGCTACCGCTCGCTGGTGCTGGGCGATGTGAAGGACGAGTACGAGGACCTCGCCCGGTTTCTCGGCGTCGAACCGTTCCGCATCGGTCCCGGCCTGCCGGGTCGGATCAACCCGCTAGACCTCGGCCCGCTCGGCGTGGACTGGGAGAAGCAGACCGCTGAGGAGCAGGAGAAGCGCGCCACGGTGATCTTCAACCGCTGGCTGATGTTGATCCGCGGCCTGGTCGCGTCCCAAGGGGTGATTTTCAGCCCGACCGAGGAGCGGGTCATCAACAAGGTGCTGCGGCACCTGACCGGCTGGTCGGCCGGCGCGTCCCGCCTCAAGCCGGTGACCATCCCGCAGGTGTGGGCGACTCTGGATTCGCCCACCAAGGACCTGGTCACCGACTGTCGCTACGAGAGCTCGCAGGCGTTCTTCGACGGCACCCGGCCGCTGCGCGACGCGTTGGGTGCCTTGTGTGAGGGCTCGTTGCAGGGCATGTTCGACACCGAGTCGACCTTCGAGCCGGACTGGCGCAAGCCGATCCAGACCCTGTCGCTGCGGTCGCTGCACGAGACGGGCAACAAGGTCGCGGTCGGGATCGCCCTGATGTGCCTTAACTCCTGGGGCCAGGGCATGCGAGAGGCCGCATCGGCGGGCGATCGCCGGATCGTGCTCCGCGACGAGGCGTGGTTGCAGACCCGCCTCTCGCTCGAGGCGGTCGAGGCGCTGGATGCCAACCTGCGTCTGTCGCGTACCGAGGGCGACATCCAGCTGGTGACCTACCACAAGCCGTCCGACCCGCTCTCGGCCGGCGACCAGGGCAGCCAGGCCGCGCAGATCGCCAAGGACCTGCTCAACCTCTCCGACGTCCGCATCCTCATGGGCCAAGACGAGTCGGTCGCCGACGAACTCGGCCGCCTGATGGGGCTCTCCGAGATGCAGCAGGGCGTGATCACCAACTGGGCGATGCAGGAGAAGGGCCGCGCCCTGTGGATGGTCGGCGACCAGCGGTACAAGGTGCAGACGCTGCTGACCTCGCTGGAGAGGCGGCTCACCTACACCAACGCCGCGATCGATCCGGGAGCGTGAATGTTCCCCGGATTTCTGACGGTTTCGCGTCGAACGTACACATGCTCGGCAGCCGCCTGGAGAGGCCGTTGACATGAAGAAGAGCATCCTGCTCGGCCTGCCGCTGGTGCTGATCGCTCCGCTGCTGCTGCTCATCTTGGGCATGGGGAGCGCGAACATCGAGTCCGTCCAGGCCGCATGCGCCACCACCGTGAACTCGACCACGGGCGGGTCGATGGGGATCGGCACGCTCAACTGGCGCGGCGCCTCGCACTACAAGCGCAACCCGCACCCCGGCGAACGTCCCTACAACGAGCGCGTGCCGAACATGGTCGCCAAGGTCAGCGGCTCGGGGGCTTCGATCATCGGCTTCCAGGAGTTCGAGCCGCAACAGGCACAGGCCTTCCTCAAGGCCACCAACGGCGGCTGGGCGATCGTGAAGGGAAGAAACGGCAGCGGGAAGGCGTCGACCGCGAACGCGATCGCGTACCAGCCCTCGGCTTGGAAGCTCGACGAGACCCGTTACGAGTCGATCCGTTACGGCGGGCCGATGATCCAGGTCCCGCTGGCCAGGTTCACCTCCACTTCGGGGCTCGGGTCGGTCTGGGTGCTCAACGCCCACAACCCGGCCGGCGCGGTCGGCGGGACGGACGCGATGCGCGACAAGGCCGTGCGCGCCGAAGCCACAGCCCTCACGAAGCTGCAGGCAGCCGAGCCGAACACGCCGCTGTTCCTGACCGGCGACATGAACGACAAGACCAGGTTCAAGCGGCTGTTCCTGTCTTTGGCGCCGGGGTGGTCGACCGCCAACCCCACCGACAAGCAGATCGACTGGATCATGGGCAGCCCTACCGTCACCTTCTCCGGGACGGTGGTCGACCAGAGCACCAACGACAAGGCGCACAAGTACACCGACCACCCGTTCGTCCACACCACCGTGCAGCTAGCCAGCTCCACGCCGACCCAGTCCGGGGCCGCTGACCTGGGCGTGATGCCGACGAGCATCTCCGCCTCCCCGGGTGGCCCGGTGAATGGGCAGGTCCTGGTGGCGAACGCGAACATCAAGCTGCGGTCCGGCGCAACCCCGGGCATTCGGGCCCTCGCCGGCCCATCGCCGGACTTCATCACGCTCAATGAGGTCGAGGATGTCCCGTTGTCCCAGATGAGGTCGGCCGCCCCCGGCTACGACGCCTACCGCGAGAAGCTGCCGGCGGACAGCGACGATGCGGGACAGGCCATGGGAAGCGCGATCATGTGGCGCTCGGACACATGGAAGATGCTCGACGGCGGCCGCGTCAAGATCGTCGACAACGACCACGTCATCTTCAAGGGCAGCCGCAAGAACTGGGACAGGTTCGCCGCCTGGGGCATCTTCCAGCGCACCGACGGCGCGGTCGTCTCGGTCATCGCGACCCACCACATGACCAACCCGTTCCGGTTCCCGCACTCCCAGTGGGGGAACCAGCCGTTCACGCGGGCCGAGCAGTACGGCCTCGGCATGGACTACCTGATCCAACTGACCAACGTCCTCGCCGCCCATGGGCCTGTGCTGGTGGGTGGCGACATGAACTCGCACCCCAACGATGGAGCGCAGTCAGCGGTGCCGAAGATGGCAGCGGCCGGCTACAAGTACACGAAAGACGCTGGAGTCATCTACAACTTCTACGCCGCCCCGGTGACGGTGAAGAAGACGTGGCAGATCAGCAAGGCCGCCGTCCACTCTGACCACCCCGCGCTGTTCACCCGGATGGCGATGAACGGCGCCGGACCCGGTACGAACTCATCCGGTACTCAGCCGGTCGGCACGCGGCCGGCGGGCTGCCCACCGTGCCCCACCACTCTCGGCACGATCATCCAGACCGTCGCAGCCCCCGCCGGCCTGGAGGCCGCGAAGGTGGCGGCCGAGGCAGCCTCCCAGGCCGGCTTCCGTGGGGAGGACCTGGTCACCGCGGTGGCCATCGCGCGGGTGGAGTCGAGCTGGAACGCCAAGGCCGTCAATGGGACCCACTACGGGCTGTGGCAGATCTCCGCGCAACACAAGGGCAAGGTGCCCGGCTGGAACAAGCAGGCCGACATCTTCGACCCGCTCCTCAACGCCAAGTACGCCTTCGCGCTCTACTCCGTCCGGCCCGGGTCAGGAGAGGCCAAATTCGCCGACTGGATCCCGTTCGAGAAGACCGACTACCACCAGTACCTCGAGATCGCCCGCCAAGCGGTCGCCGCGGTCGGTGGCGGCACCACGAACGTCTCCAACTCTGGCTGCGCCAACGGCGTCGAGACCGGAGGAGTGAGCGGCGACCGGCTCAACCGGCTGCGTCAACGTGCCGAGATGGTCATCAAACTCTCCAAGCAATACTCGTCCCCTTGTTCAGTGCCTGGCTTCGACTGCCAAGGCGTCGGCTTCAGCGGGTGGTCGAACGCTTGCACTGCGATCTCGATGATGATCTACGGAAACGCCTACGTCGGCTCCGGTCACGGCGGCGAGCGAGCCTACGGGTCCGTCGTACAGGGCCAGCAGGGTTCCAGCTGGCCGCCACCACCGGGAGCCATCGTGTCGTGGCCCTACTCCGGCAGTGGCCACGTCGCGATCTACCTCGGCGACGGGGACTGGGTAGACAACTGGGGAACTGTCGGACACAACGCTCACGACCAGGTCGAGAAGGGCGCCACGGCACACTGGCTCCTCCCGCCGCCCTCCTTCGAAGGCAGCTTCCTCAACAACGGCATCGGCACTTCTTCGACCTGAGATGTCCGATCGGCCGGCCCCACGGTTGCCTTTCTCAAGCATGGACGTACGTATCGGCACCACACTGGACGGCCAGGCCGCCGGGTTCGACACCAGCAGCCCGCGGCCGCTGCTGCTGGTCGGCGACGTCGGCCGCGGCAAGACCACCACCGCGC
>JAUYKX010000156.1 GCA_030699055.1 Candidatus Nanopelagicales bacterium | reverse complement strand
ATAGCGGCGCTTCAGGCGCGGAAAATTAGTCGTAACCGCCGTCGTCATCACAGGTCCTTCTCGTTGCGAGCCGAAACCCGCTTACCGCGCGTTCCGGAATACGTAGTGCCGTCACGGCGGCTCTTGTCAACCGATTCACGTTGCTTGCGCACCCGGGTCGGCTTGCCATCCGAATCAACAACCATCACGTTCGAGACGTCGATGGAAGCCTCCTGGACAACGATTCCGCCCGACTTCGCGCCGCGAAGGCCCTGACCGGTCTTGGTGTGCCGGGTAACCCGGTTCACGCCTTCCACGATCACCCGCCGCTTTGCCGGTATCGACTTGATCACTTTGCCCTGGAGGCCTTTGTCCTTGCCCGTGATCACCTGAACGGTGTCGCCTTGGCGAATCTTCATTCCGGTCATCACAAAACCTCCGGCGCGAGCGAGATGATCTTCATGACCTTCTTGTCGCGCAACTCCCTGCCCACGGGCCCGAAGATGCGGGTACCGCGCGGCTCGCCATCGGCTTTCAGCACCACGGCGGCGTTTTCGTCGAACCGGATGTACGAGCCGTCAGGGCGCCTCGACTCCTTCTTGGTTCGCACCACCACCGCTTTGACGACCTCGCCCTTCTTGACGTTCCCACCCGGAATGGCGTCCTTGACCGTGCACACGATCACATCGCCGATGTAGGCATACCGCCGACCGGAGCCGCCGAGCACACGGATGCACAGCAGTTCTTTCGCCCCGGTGTTGTCCGCGACCCGTAGCCGCGATTCCTGCTGAATCACTTCGCCTTCTCCAGAATCCGCACCACGCGCCAACGCTTGGACGCCGATAACGGTCGCGTTTCCATCAGCAACACTCGGTCACCGACGCCACATTCGTTCGCTTCATCGTGAGCCTTCAGCCGACTCGTGCGCCGCACGACCTTGCCGTACAACGGGTGCTTGTACCGGTCTTCGACGGCCACCACCACGGTCTTGTCCATCTTGTCGCTCACCACCAGCCCCTCGCGTTCCTTGCGGAAGCCGCGCTGGGCCACACCGGCCGCCGAACCCTCTTGCCCGCTCATGCCGATTCCTCAATTCCCTCTTCGTCGGATCCGACGATGCCCAACTCGCGTTCCCGCATGATCGTGTAGACCCGGGCGATCTCCCGGCGTACGGCCTTCAATCTTCCGTGACTCTCCAACTGGCCGGTCGCGGCCTGGAATCGCAAGTTGAACAATTCCTCCTTGGCCTCGGCCAACTTCGTGGCCAGACCCTCGTCATCCATGACCCGCAACTCCGCGGTGGGATTGGTCGCCATCAGTTCTCACCCACTTCACGCCGGATGATCCGGCACTTCATCGGAAGCTTGTGCATCGCCCGTGTCAGTGCTTCCCGAGCAACAGCCTCATTGGGATAGCTCAACTCGAACATCACCCGACCCGGCTTGACGTTGGCCACCCACCATTCTGGCGACCCCTTGCCGGAACCCATCCGGGTCTCGGCGGGCTTCTTGGTCAGCGGGCGATCCGGGTAGATGGTGATCCACACCTTCCCGCCGCGTCGGATATGTCGGTTGATGGCGATACGCGCGGCCTCAATCTGCCGGTTCGTGACGTAGGCGGGCTCCAGCGCCTGCAAACCCCAGTCGCCGAAAACGACCCGCGTGCCACCCTTTGCCGCCCCCGACCGGCCTGGGTGGTGCTGCTTGCGATGACGTACCCGCTTCGGAATCAGCATCTCGTCACGCTCCTGCCTGTTCCGGCTGAGCCCCGAGCAGCTTCTCCGCCTCAGCCGGAGTCGACTCGGCGTTGACCGCTGCCACGGCCTTTTCAGCTCGCACATGCCGGCCACGTGACCCGTCGCGGTCGCGATCACGACCGCCACCGCCACCCCGACGATCGCGACCCGCACCGGGTCGAGCCAACCGGGCCGCCTGCTGGGCCTCCCGCTCGGCGCGATCCGTCGACACCTCGCCGTGGAACACCCACACCTTGACCCCGATGCGGCCGAAGGTCGTTCGGGCCTCGAAGAAGCCGTAATTAACATCGGCGCGAAGTGTGTGCAGCGGTACTCGGCCCTCCCGGTAGAACTCGGTCCGACTCATCTCGGCACCACCGAGCCGGCCGGAAACCTGCACCCGAATCCCCAGTGCTCCCGACTTCTGCGCACTCTGCATCGCCTTGCGCATCGCCCGCCGGAAGGACACCCGGCTCGACAGCTGCTCGGCGACACCCTGAGCCACCAGCTGGGCGTCGACCTCGGGGTTCTTCACCTCGAGGATGTTCAGCTGTACCTGCTTGCCGGTCAGCTGCTCCAGCTCGGATCTGATCCGATCGGCTTCGGCACCCCGCCGTCCGATCACGATGCCGGGACGAGCGGTATGAATGTCCACCCGAACCCGCTCGCGCGTGCGCTCGATCTCCACCTTGGCGATACCGGCGCGCTCCATGCCAGAGCTCAACAGCCTGCGGATCTTGACATCCTCGGCTACATAGTCCCGATAACGCTGTCCGGACTTGGAGCTGTCAGCAAACCAGCGGGACGTGAAGTCCGATGAGATGCCGAGCCGGAAACCGTGCGGGTTGATCTTCT
>JAUYKX010000147.1 GCA_030699055.1 Candidatus Nanopelagicales bacterium | reverse complement strand
CTGGGTTTCGATCTACAAGTGGGGAATTTCGGCTCCTCGCTAGATCGTGTGGATTTGGGGGAGTGGGAGTTTTCCGGCGATGAGGTAGATGATGGTGATCATCTTGGTTTTGGAGCGGTAGCCGCGGGCTCGGCGTTTGGCCGACTGTATGAGCGAATTCGTTCCCTCGAGGAGTCCGTTGCTGATCCGGTGTCGCTGCCAGGCGATGATGCCGTCCCAGTGGGATTCGACCATCTTGACGACGTTCTTGATCGGGTCCAGCCGGGAGCGTTTCGCCCCGGCGCACCAGCGGCGCAGGTAGGCCTCCGCCGCTTCGGGGGTGGGTTGGTCGTAGAACCCGTTGAAGTCGTCGCGCCACCGGGCGGCCCGGGCGGTGTCCAACGCCATCGAGGGGCGGGTCAGCCACACCAGCTGGTCGCGTTGCTTGCTGGTCAGGTTCGCGTCGTTCTTCAACCAGGCGTAGCGGCTGCGTTTCAGTTCGGGGCGGGTCCGGGACTCGACCCGGCGGACCTGGTCGACGGCGTCGTTGACCTTGGCCACGACGTGGTACCGGTCGAACACGACCTCGGGCTGATGACCCGGATCCTGGCCGTCGGCCGGTGTGGTCAGGTGCTGGTCGATGCCCTTGATGAACGCCGGGCTCATATCGCAGGTGACCCGCTGGATCTGGGTGCCCGGGGAGCCGCCGTGAGCGGTCAGGTCCGCGGCGAACGCCTTGACCGTGGCGGCGTCGCGTCCCTCGGTGGCGAACAGGACACGGCGTTCGATGAGGTCCATGAAGATCGCCACATAGTCCTGCCCGCGGCGCGCGGAGGTTTCGTCCATACCCACGTCGGTGACGTCGCTGAAGTCCAGCCCGGCGCGGGCGGCCTGGACATGATGTTCCAGGACCCGCCAGATGCGGGTGTCATGCTCACCGGCCATCGCCGCCAACGGGGCCACGGGCATGTGTTTGGCGTAGGTGAGCAGCACCGCCTCGAACAACAGCGTGAACCCACTGCCCGCCCGCGCCCAGGCCACCTCGGCCAGGTGCACCCCATGCTCGAGGCAGGTGACCCGCGGAACCCGGGCGTGCAGATACGCCTTGTGCTGGAAGAAGTCCAGATGCCGCCACGTCTTGGCGGCCGTATCGTGCACCCGACAGGCCGACTGGTCTCAGTCCGGTTCCGGGCAGGGGAACCGGGCTCCCCGCGGGAAGTCCAACCCGATGTCCAACCGGCCGGCAGCCTCGTCGAACTCAACTGTCGTGACCTGCCACGGATCAACCAGACCCAACGCTGCCCCGAACACCGACTCGACCCCTGTTTCCTCGCCCATCACAGCCTGCCTCACGCGCCTGCGCGGCCCAGCACCGCGACAAGGAAAAGCATGCCCCCCACCCAACCAAGATCAACTCAAACGACCCACACGATCTAGCGAGGAGCCAGAACCGGCCGCTTCAGGTGCGGCATATCGTGTCGGCGTGGACTTGTTCTCTGCCGGCTCAGCGGCCGATCGTCCGGGTGCGCCCCTGGCGGCGCGAATGCGCCCGCGGACCGTGGCGGAGGTCGTCGGCCAGCGTCGGATATTGCAGGCCGGTGGGCCGATCGCCCGGCTGTTGGAACCCGGGCCCGAGGGGGCGAACGCAGGCAGGGTTTCGCTGATTCTCTGGGGGCCACCCGGGACGGGAAAGACCACATTGGCCACCCTCGCCGCTGCGGCATCGGGTGATCAGTTTGTTGAGCTTTCGGCGGTCACGGCTGGGGTGAAGGACGTTCGCGGCGTGATCGAACAGGCCAAGCGGGATCTCGAATTCGGCGGGCGGGGAACGGTTCTGTTCATCGACGAGGTTCATCGCTTCTCGAAGACGCAGCAGGACGCTCTGCTGCCGGCGGTCGAAAACGGGTGGGTCCGGCTGATTGCCGCAACCACCGAGAATCCGTCGTTCGCCGTGATTCCGCCCCTGGTGTCCCGCAGTTTGCTGGTGCCGCTCACGCCGTTGGATGACGCGGACATCGGAGAACTCGTCGACCGGGCCGTGAGTGATCCGCGGGGGATTGGTGGTGCGGTGAGCCTGGCTCCCGCCGCGCGGGACCAACTGATCAGGTTGGCCGGTGGGGATGCGCGCCGGGCGTTGACGGTGCTGGAAGCCGCAGCGGCCGGTGCTGGCGCCAACACCGGCGCCGGTTCGAGTTCGGCTGACGGCGCGGCGGAAGTCGAGGTCGGTTTGGACGACATTGAACGAGCCGCCACCGTCGCCGCGGCCCGTTACGACCGGGGCGGCGGTCAGCACTACGACATCGCCAGTGCGTTGATCAAGAGCGTGAGAGGAAGCGACGTCGACGCTGCCCTGCACTACCTGGCGCGCATGGTCGATGCGGGGGAGGATCCGCGATTCATCGCCAGACGGTTGGTGATTTTGGCGAGTGAGGACATCGGGATGGCCGATCCGAGTGCTCTGCAGACCGCCGTCGCGGCCATGCAAGCTGTTTCGTTCATCGGGATGCCGGAGGCTCGCATCACCCTGGCCCACGCAGTCGTCCATCTGTCGCTGGCGCCCAAGTCGAACCGGGCCTACCTGGCGATCGAAGCCGCTTTGGTCGACGTTCGGGAGGGCGAAATCGGCGCCGTGCCGTCGGAATTGAGGGACGCGTCAACCAGTTCGGCGCGCCGGGGAGACGACGCGGGGACGGGCTACCGGTACCCGCACGACGAGCCGTCCGGCATCGTTCCGTTCCATTACGCCCCGGCGGAGATCGGCGATCCGGTCTACTACCGGCCGACCGGGCACGGGGCCGAGGCGAGGTGGGCGGAGCAGGCCGAGAGGATCCGGCGAGGGCTCGGCAGGGAGCGCGGATCGGAATCGGCTGGAGAGTAGGCGGTCGGGTGGCCAGCCCGAAGGATCGTCGCTTTTACGGAGAAGCTGAAGATGGAGGATGTTATGACTGACGTTCCGCACGTCTCGGGCGGGTTATCTCGTTGATTTGTGGGGAGGGCCTTCGGTCTTGTTGAAGGCGGCGAGGGATCGGGTTTCGACGTCGGTGACGATGTCGCGTAGGCGTCGGGCGTTGTCGAACCACGTTTGGTAGCGAGCCGCCTGGTCCCCGGTGAGGGTCCGGGTCACGGTCTTGCCGGCGATGGTGCGGGTCCAGTGCAGGTACGGGCCGTGCAG
>JAUYKX010000139.1 GCA_030699055.1 Candidatus Nanopelagicales bacterium | reverse complement strand
CAACTCCTCGGCATCACCTAACGACTTTGACGAAGACCCTGGCCAACCGGACCAGCGACGCCTCAACCAGCTGCAGCACCTCCGACTCGCGGTCACAGATCTCCATTCCGTGGACAATCTGCGAGTCGATCCGTTTCGACTCGATTTCCCTGGTCCACCCCCGGGCCGCCAGTGCCACCCGGTCACTCTGCGACCGCAGGTCCCGGATCAGTTTGCGGACCACCAGCATCCACAGCAACGGCGTGACGACAACTGTCAACAGAACGGCGTCGATGGCGGCTGCCACCGGCCCGGGAACGTGCTCATCGAGTTCCAGCACAAGCATCAACACGAACTCGACGACCCCGACCAGCACCAAAACAGTCAACACCATCCCGACCATGTAGCTGCGGCGCGCCATATTGCCCTGCGCCGCCAGCATCGACCCCAGGCCCAACGTCGCCGAGGCCCGATCCGCGTCCGGCTCATCTTTGGCCTCGTCCGCCATCCGCCTCACCGCATTTCCGTCCCGGGTCACCGCTGTGCCCCCCGATCTTCGACCGAAACACCCCGGACCTTTAGCCCGGATCGGGTGGCGGGTCGGATGATGGATCAAGTGGCGGTCAGTACAGCAATTCCCAATCCTTGACGACGACGGACCGCGAGTTGATTAATCCCGGATAGGTCGCCAACGCCCCGCCCGCCTGCTCCCAGTTGCCTCCGGCCTCGGGCTCACCCGAACAGGCCGCATCCGTCGGACACTCCCAGGCATGAAAATGGAC
Organism: Candidatus Nanopelagicales bacterium; assembly: GCA_030699055.1. GTDB lineage: Bacteria > Actinomycetota > Actinomycetes > S36-B12 > UBA10799 > JAUYKX01. The sequence continues at coordinate 10,109 of JAUYKX010000139.1, read as the reverse complement.
CGTCAGTGGAGTCGGCGCACCCATGACCAACGGCCCCTGGTAGTCGGCATCGGCCGCCAGGTCGAGCCGGATGGTGCGGGCTATCAGCCCCCAGCGGAAGACGGGGCGAGCCGGCCCGGTCGCAGTGACGTCCACCGCCGCCGTGGGCGCGTAGGTCATGCCCTGCGCAAAGAACGACCCATCGCCGTTGGTCGAGCTCACCAGTGCGCAGGCCCCACTGCCCGGATACGGGGTGACCGACAGGCAATTGGCGGGACTGATGGCACCGCCGGTCGCCTGATATTGGTCGACGGCACTGGACGCGACAGCGGTCTGGTAGGCGGCGCTGGCGGTGTGGGTGCCGGTCGTGGTGTAGGTGGTCAAGGGTGTTCCCAGCGGCCGAACCCCCGGCGGAATCCAGGTCAGACTCAGCTGGGCGGAGTCCAGTTTGGCGGTGGTACTGCCGGAACTCGGGGCCGTCACCGAGTAGCGGATGTCGACCCCGCTCAGGCCGTACGCCTGAACTTCCGCATGCAGACGCGAGGTCAGGTCGAACAAGTCGTGGTGGTAGCTGGTCGATGGGGTGACCGCCACGTCAGTCAGTGGGGTCGCCCCCGCCCGGCCGGGATTGGGGGTGATACCAGCGATGATCTCTGGCACCTTACCTGTCTCCCGATGCGAGACCACCAACGTCGCGTTCACCAAGGTCGATCCGGGCGCAAGGATCTGCTGGGCGTAACCAGACATGTTCAGACACCCGGTCTGGTCTTTTTACATCGTTTTGCTGGCCCGCTGGTTGTCAACGTAGGTGGCCAGCTTCGGTTTATTGAAGGGAACGAAACCTTTTGGACATCCCGTCGTGTCGAACCCGGTCAGCCACACCGACAAAGCGCCCAACGGTTCGGCAGCCAATCCCGCAGTCGCCCCCTGCACGACGATAGGTGGACGATCGGCGTAGTACTGGCCACAGAGTTCCACCTGTCCGGCGGTCAGTTCGATCCGACTTCGACCGCCGAAAACAAATCGCACCCCGCCATTGGTCGCCGACTGGGTCGGACTTTGGCAACTTCCGGGAATGGTCGGTGTGTCTCGCCTCTTGGCGTCCGGGTTCCATCCCCTCGGCGTGCCCGCCACCATCCGGACTTTGGGGTCGCTGATTTGCCACACCGGGTCGCCGGACAGTGCGGGGGACTCCCCATTGCGGAAGTCGAAGTAGTAGTTGCCGACCTTGCCGCCAGCGTCCGGTTGGAACAAGAACGTGCTTCCGGCGCAGGTCGACATCAGGTTGGTGAGGGCGACCGCGTCGTCGTAGTAACCGGGCTCGAACTTCACGGTTTGGCCCGCAGTCCTGGGACAGGCGGGTACGGGGCGATACGTGACACCGGTGGTGGGCTGCGCGTACTTGGCCGGCTCGGCCACCGCCGGATCCGCCACTGCCGTACCGGTATTGCACGCGGGTGATGGGTCGCCGGCAATGGTCCCGGAACAGGATCCCCGCGCGGTCACCTGTCCGTCGGTCACCGTTAGCGCACCCGGGCTGGTCGTAATGGTCGAGTTTGAGATCACCGATCCGGACACGAGCAGGCCGGCACCGGCCTGATTGATCCCCGCCTCGCCGCCTGGGCCTGCGCCCAGGCTCATCAGCCCGGCGGGAGCCCGATTGTTCGCGTCTATCGCCACGCTCCCGGCCTCGCCGGTTCCCGGCACCGGTTGACACACCACCTGCAGCGACGCCTCCGAGTTCGGCCCCGTCAGGTCCAACGAAGAACACGACTGGCCGAGCTCGTTGTCGTAGTCGTTCAATCGGATGCCGTTGACCGCGATCTCGAGCGCGCCATCGACATCGAGGGCCATCCGAGCCTGCTCCGAGGTGACCAAGGACGAATCCAGGCTGGTCCGGGCGAGCTTCATCACCGCCGCGACCACCAGACCGGTGAACATCAACAGCACCAGAACCAGCACCAGCGACGCCCCCCGATCGCGAACCCCCCGCCCCGCGTTCATTGGGTCCTCCTGGTGCCGGAGAGCACGTAGGTGGAGGCACCGCTTTGGGTGACCTCGAGGGTCGCCCCGATCGCGGCGGAATCGCCACACGCCACGGACGTTCGGTCGGCCTTCACGCAATTAGCGACCGGAGGCTGATCAGAAGACAGCTCATCGCCCACGATCACCTCGTCCACACCGGTGTTGATGGTCAACGAACCGGCAACAGGCATGCTCGCGGTGATCGACAAAGGCACCGAGCAGGACAGGCGCCAGAGCTGCTCCGGTTGGCCTTCGCCAGTCCGGCGGACCCAGGAAACGAAACTCGCCCGGCGATCGAGTATCGCGGGCGCACCCGTCTGGGGCACCCAGTCGTCGCCCGAGAACTCGATCACTAACAGGTCGCCGTTGCCAGGGTCGGGCACGCAGGTTGCCGACGACTCCTGTCCGACGGACGGGATCCGGACGGTGTCGGCACTGCGCACGTCGCGGGGAAAGTACAGCGCACCGAACTGCAGGTCAGCCGATTCACCCAAAGCCAACTTCGACTCGGTTGTGGATTTGAGGGCCAACAGCATCGCGGCGGTAACCCCGGCCATGACGATGCCGAGAATGGCGATCGAAATCGTCAATTCGACCAGAGTGAAGCCGCCGTCCCGGCGTCCCGGCGTCAACATGAGGACCCCGGTGAACACGGCTGGCGCTTCACCAACTTGACGACCTGCTCCCCCGAAAGCGTCTGACCGGGAGACGGCTCGGGAGTCGGACTGGCGCTGGCCTCACCGATCGGGCCGGCCGGCGGCAACACACCAAGGGTCACCAGTTGCAGGCCCTGATCCGGACTCGGACAGGCAGCCGCGAAGGCGGTGTCCTGCCAGTATTCGACCGAGATCACCCGGGTCGTGAAGGCGGACGGCGAAGGGGACGGCTCCGGGAAAGGCGCGGGGGTCGCGGTCGGGGTCGCACACTCCGTGTAGGGCGCCGCCGCAACCGCATCGGCCCAGGAGGCCAACGTGTTCTGCCCCCGAACCTCGTCGGCCTGCAGCACGGTGCCGCCGACCATCATGAACAACACCTCGATGATCACAACAATCGTCGTGCCCAGGATCGCCACGGAAACCATCAGTTCGACCAGCGACTCACCGGCGGCGCCGCCGCAGCGGCGTCGCTCTCCGGTCAGTCGCCGCATCACGACAGATTTCCCGCCTGGAAGACGCCGTACATGGCCGAAACCAGAGCAATGGCCACGAAACCGACAATGCCACCCATGATCAAAATCATTGCGGGCTCGAACACGGTGGACAGTTTATTGATCTTGTAGTCAAGTTCGGTTGCGTAGTAATCGGCGGCCACCTCGAGTTGGGTGTCCAGGGTCCCGGTCTCCTCGCCGACGCGAATCATTTGATTGGCCATGCCGGGGAACAGGCCCGTGGCCGTGATCGGGCCGGCCAACCCCGATCCGGCGATCATGTCGTGTCGGGCTACGGCCAGCGCATCTTCGAAGACCAGATTGCGCAGGCTCGCGGCGGACACTGCCATGGCCTCGGGCAGCGAGATGCCCGCCGACACCAGTGACGCCATGATCCGGGTGAAGCGCTCGATCGCCGCCGATCTGACCGTCGGCCCAATGACCGGCAGTCGCAACACGATTCGGTCTCGAACGCGACGAAAACCTGTCCGCCGCATGCCGAACTTGTAGGCCACCACCAGGACAATGAACCCGATAACGATCAGCCACCACCAGGCTTGCAGGAAAGCCGTCGCGGCCATCAGGGCTCGGGTCGCGGCTGGCAGCTCCACCTTCATGTCCGAAAAGAACGAGGTGAACTGGGGCAGCACGAACGCCGTCAGCACGACCACCGTTCCAACCGCCATGATTGCGATGATCACCGGGTAGGTCATCACGCTCTTGATCTTCCGCCGCGCCTCGATGTCGCGTTCGATGTAGGTCGCGAGTTGGTCCAGCACGAGGTCCAGCCGACCGGTGATCTCAGCGGCATTGAGAATGCCGGGGTAATAGTTCGGGAAGTCCTTCGGATGTCTCAGCACGGAATCGGTGAGCGTCGAGCCCGCCCGCAAGTCATCGGCCATCGCCTTCAGCACCCGCCGCAGCGGCTTGCTCGCCGCTTCGTCAGCCAACTCCGTGACCGCTTCGAACACTGGGATGCCGGCCCGGATGAACGCGGACAGCTGCCTGGTGGCGTGCATCAGGTCGACGGGTTTGACCCGCGCCTCGCTGATCGTCAGCTTCGCCATTTCCTGATCCTCGTCGGTTGGTGCGGTCGCCGGCTCATAGTGTGTTGATTCGCCTGTTCACAGCGTGTAGATACTGCGGATGATTTCGGCGATGGTCGTGTCGTCCCGCTCGACCAAGCGGATCCCACCCCGGCGCAGCGGCTGCATCCCCTGCGCGATCGCGAGGCGACGAATGTCCGCGTGGGTCGATTCGGGCAGCACCAACATCTCCCGCATCTCCTCGGTTACCCGCAGCAACTCGTAAACCCCGACTCGACCCGAGTAGCCCGTCTGCGAGCAGTAGTTGCAACCCAATCCGCGCCAGAACTCCTGCTTCGGGGCGCCGCCGCCCTCGCGGTAGAAGGCCATCTCGTCGTTGGTCGGCGTGTACCGCACCCGACAGTGCCGACAGGTCAGCCGAACCAACCGTTGCCCGACGATTCCGAGCACCGACGACGCGATCAGGAACGACTCGATCCCCATGTCCAGGAACCGGTAGAGCGACGAAACCGAATCCGTCGCATGCACTGACGACAACACGAAGTGCCCGGTCAGCGCGGCCTGGACCGCGATCCGGGCCGTCTCGACGTCGCGGATCTCACCCACCAGGATCATGTCGGGGTCCTGGCGCAGAATCGATCGAAGACCCCCGGCGAAGGTGACGCCGGCCAGCTCGTTGATCTGAATCTGGTTGATCGCAGGGAACACGTACTCAACCGGATCCTCGATCGTCGTGATGTTCCGATCGGGGCTGTTTACCGCATTCAGCGACGCGTAAAGGGTGGTCGTCTTGCCGCTGCCCGTCGGCCCGGCGCACAAAACCATGCCGAACGGGGATCGGAGCATTTTCTCAAACTCGTCGCAGGTCTCCCCAGTCATGCCGAGTTCGCGAAGGCGATAAAGGGAGCGGCTCTTGTCGAGCACCCGCATGACAACCTTCTCGCCCCAGATGACGCCAATCGTCGAGACGCGAATATCCAAAGGGCGCCCGTCGGTTTCCATGTTGATCTGGCCATCCTGGGCTCGACGCCTTTCGACGATGTTCATACCGGCCATGATCTTGATTCGACTGACCAGAGCGGGCCCCATACTGGCCGGCAGATCGGCCACCTCGTGCAGCGCCCCGTCGATGCGATAGCGAATCCGGACACCCTTGTCGTGAGGCTCGATATGAATGTCCGATGCGCGGTCCCGCACCGCCTGGACCACGATCATGTTGGCGATCATCACGACGGGGGCATCCCCCACCGCCGCCTTTACCGCGGCGGCAGTCGCGCCGGCGGACCCGGTCTCCCCGTGACGGGCCACGAACGCGGCCACCTGTTCGTCAAGCCCGGCCAACGCCCGGTAAGAGTTGTCGATCGCCCACTGAACTTCAGCCGGACTGGCGAGAGCCAAACGCACCCGCAACCCCATGGCCGCGCCGAGTTCCTCGGCCAGGCCCGGTCGCGGATCACTGCAAGCAACGATCACCACCTGATCTTGCTGCACGTAGATCGGTATTGCCCGGAGGCTGCGGGCCAGGGTCTCGGGCAGCAAACCCGCCAACGAAGGATCGGCCTCGTAGCGCGAGAGATCAGCCACCGGCAACCCGAGCTGAGTGGCAAGCGCAGCGGTCACCTGGCGCTCGTCCACGACGCCGAGATCCACCAGCAATTCGCCAAGTCGCAGACCGGACCCAGCCTGTTGGACGATCGCGCCTGCCAGTTGGTCCGGCGTGATCACACCCCGTCGCAGCAGCACCTCGCCCAGGGGCGCGGGCTGCTGACCGCCCGCCGCGCCAGACCCCGGCCGCGATCCGGGCGTCCGGGGGTCGGCGGGGTGGGCGGCTGACGGTTCGGAACCGGCCGCCCCGGCGGGAGCGGGCCCGGCGGGAGCCTGGTCACCGCCTGCGGTACTGGCCGACGGCGGACTTGACTTGGCGGACTCACCCCCGCGCCTGCGCAGTTTCATTCGGACCCCTTGATCGGTCTTCAACGGCCCGAGTGACAACGGCCGTCCTGACCGAGACTATCGGGAAAACCGCCCTCATTCTTGATCGGAAAATGGACGTCATCAAAGGCCTGATCGAGTGCGGTCAACACCCACGCACGAGCTCGGTGGATCTACCATGAGCCCATGTCCGCCACCCCGGAGCAGCTCGACGGCATGCTGCAACGACTCTGGGGCGTGCAGGGCACCGATCTTCACCTGACCGCCGGTTCCGCTCCCCTGATTCGCGTCCGGGGAGAGCTGCAACGTGTTCCCGATACCCCAACGCTCAAGCCCGCCGACACGGCCGCGCTGGCCCAGCGACTGTTGACCACGCAACAGCAGCAGGAGCTTGATCGAGGTCGCGATGTCGACTTCTCCGTCAACTGGCAGGGCAAGGCCCGGATCAGGGGCAATGTGTTCCACCAGCGAGGTTCGGTGGCCATCGCTCTGCGCGTGATGCCCCGCCGGATTCCGACCTTCGCCGAGCTCGGACTACCCGAGTCGGTAAGTCGACTGGCCTCCCTGACGAGGGGCCTGGTGATCGTCGGCGGGCCGACGGGATCGGGTAAGTCCACCACCATGGCGGCTTTGATCGACTGGATAAACGAAAACCGTGCGGTTCACGTGCTGACGATCGAGGATCCGATCGAGTTTCTTCACGCACACAAACGCGGGGCGGTCAACCAACGGGAGATCGGCTCGGATGCCGAATCGTTCGCCAGTGCCCTGCGCAGCGCGGTTCGGGAGGACCCCGATGTTCTGTTGGTCGGGGAAATGCGGGACATCGAATCGATTCGGGTGGCCCTCACCCTGGCCGAGACCGGACACCTGGTGTTCGCGACCCTGCACACCAACGACACAGCTCAGACAGTCAATCGCCTGGTCGACGTCTTCCCAACCGACCAACAACCGCAAATCCGACTCCAGTTGTCCAGTGCCGTGACGGCTATCGTTCATCAACGCCTTCTGCCCCGAATCGGTGGCGGGCAGGTGGCCGCCTTCGAGGTGCTGTTGGCCAACGCCCCGGTGCGCAATCTCATCGCCCAGGGAAAATACAGCCATCTGCGCAACCAGATGCTGACCTTCCAGCGGCAAGGGATGCAGACACTCGAGGCGTCACTGTCGGATCTGGTGGCCAAAGGCACTATCGAGTACGGCAGCGCTCTCGCTCATGCGCAATACCCGGCCGATGTCGGGCGCACCTGAACCGGCACTCCCTGATGGTTCTTGTGTGTCCCCGGAATCACATCCGGTGGGTCATGGGCTGGAGGAACAAGACCACGTTGACCAGTGCCAGCACACTGATCAAGACCAGGTAGGGCGCCAGGACGCGCCGCCGGGTCACGGGCCGGTCGTAACGTATCTTCGCCAGGCGGAACGCGCACCACGCCGACGCACCGGCACCCAGGGCGAGCAGCGCGAACTGCAGAATTTGGATCAAGCCGGGACCGGCGAGAGCGGCCGACTCATCCGGCACGGCCTGGCCGAGGAGTGGCAACGCTGTGAAGACGACCGCCTTCCCCTCGGCCAGCAGGTGGAACAGGTTGTGGGCCATGTGCGCCGCGATGTCGAGCGGAATGAGGGCATAACCGAAGCGGGCGAAGTTTTTCCAGATGCTGTCGGTTCCGCGCGATGAAGCGGCGAGGGACGTTACAACCAGCAGCCCGACCGGCAAGGCCACGACCATCGCGAACGCGATCGTGAACACGGCCACGTAGTTCGTCGTTCCGACCACAGACCCGATCCAGGCCAGGAAGTCGTTCCACACCTCGAGCATCGCCAGGTTCTGGACGAGAACGATCCCCATGATCGCCATCGCGAGGAACGAAACCTCAATGCGAGGGTTGCGGATGAACCACAGCTCACGCGTCGGTGGCCGGACCGTGATCGTAATGGCGTCATTGGGGCAACTCTTCACGCAGCGCGCGCACAGGTTGCAGTCCGCGCTGGAATCCATGGTCCGCGGGAACGAAGACAGGGGGCAGGGCGGAACGGTGTCGGTCCCGTTGAAGCAGGCAGCACGGGCCTTGCAGGTGCGACACACATCGGTCTTGGCCCGCAGCGTGACCATTCCGGCTTGTGAGTAGTTCGCGGACAGTCCTCCGAGGAAGCACAGGTAGCGGCAGAACGCGCGGCGCTGGAGGAACGCCGCCGAGACCACAACCGACGTGGTGAGCAGCAGCAGTAGCACCCCCGAACCCCAGGGGGATTCGACGATGCCGAAGACGTGATCAGCCCAGGTGATGATGATGAAAATGGCGTCGATGATCCAGATTCCGTACTTCTTCAGGAACGCTGGCGCCGAACGCTCGAGCCCGACCAGGCGCTGCACCCAATCATGAATCGTCGCGAACGGGCAGACAGCGCACCACAGTCGGCCGAATAGCACGAACGTGATGGGGATGATCGGCCACCAAAGGATCCACATCAGGGCCGTACCCAGATTGTCGTGGGCGGCGGCGGGACCGGCGATCAGCTGATACCCGACCAGCACGAATCCGGCCAATACCAACCACTGGATGACGCCCGGATACCACCGACTGCGGACCACGGCGCGCATCGGGCGCCATTGGAGGACATCGGGGCCCAGGGGCTCCTGAACGACCGTCACCGTCGAAGGGCCGGACCCGGTGTCGCCCCGGACTCCCGATTCACTCACTGCCACCGGTTCGCCTTCCTCACGCGTCGAACGAGCGCGATCTACGCTCACCGGTCTCGCGTGGTTGCGGGTCTCGCCGGCGCCGGGACGACCTGCGCTTCAGAACGAACGCCGTGCCGAGAGCGGCAACATTCACCACGGCGAAGCCGGCAAGCACCGGTCCCCTCGTCGTCGATTCGGCCTCGCCACCTGACTTCTGCATGTCGCCCATGTCGTGACCGTCCATTTGTGACTGTTCGCCGGATCCGTCAACGGGAAGTGGCGACACTGCGGGACCCGGGGACGACGTCCGCACTGGACCTTCTTGGCCGTGGCCTTCGTGGCCGGCCGAAGACGGCGCCGAGGCAGACACCGGAGCGGCCACCAACACCAGCAAGAGCGTCGCGCCGAGGAGAGCGGGGTATCGAGGCACCGCGCAGAACGGGCTCTTTCGGTTGCGTTTTGAATCGGGTACCACAGAACCTCCCATGCTTCGCTTCACAATTGGCCAGCCCCCATTCGGCCGGGTTGCATCGGTAGACCATGGCCGCCGCCAATAACGGATTCAAGGCTGTTTCATGAAGAAACCATGTCGATCCATTGTCGATCCATTCCACACCCGCGCTCAAGTAGGCCGCAGGCGCTACGTTCGTTTTCGGATCGGGCGGCGGGTCGAGGACCGGGCTCCCACCGGCCCTCGTTCGGCCATTGCCGAGTGGGAAACAGGGGCTCGGGAGGTTCCGTGGGCAATCGGAAACCGCTGCGCATCGATGCGCGCGACACGATTCGACCTGTCACGATCTTGGCCGTTGTCGCCGTGGGAATCGCCGTGGCGATGGCAGCATTCGGATTGCCCCCGGTTGATCTCCATTCTCCACTCCACTACGCGGGGATCATGGATCCGCTTTGCGGCGGCACCCGAAGCATTCGACTGGCGGCCATGGGTCGCTGGGGCGAATCATTGAGCTACAACCCGATCGGTCTTCCCCTCCTGATCCTTTTGATCTCGATTCTGGCGCGGGTAGTTGTGGGCACGATAACCGGCAAATGGATCACAATTCCGTTCACCTGGACCAGGCGTCGGATCTGGGTCGCCGTGGTCGTGGGCGTCGCCCTGGCGGTCATCCTCGAGATCCGACAACAGTCAATTGCCCCGCTTCTCCTGGAGCAGTGACGGCGGCACAACCCGGCGGCGTCACGACGCCCAATCACGAAACCAGGACGATCATCGTGGCTTTGAATGCACTGCTGCTCAAACGAGCCTGACCGCAGGTTTTTGGGTGCGTTGGCCCGGGGAGCG
>JAUYKX010000133.1 GCA_030699055.1 Candidatus Nanopelagicales bacterium | reverse complement strand
GAACTCGGGCCCGACTGGCGTTCGAGGTTCGACGACTGGAACGACCAACCGGCGGCCGCGGCATCCATCGGGCAGGTGCATCGCGCGGTTGCCCGGGACGGACGCATCGTCGCCGTGAAGATCCAGTACCCGGGAGCGGGTCGGGCGTTGTTATCGGACCTCCGACAGCTCGGTCGACTCGCCCGAGTCTTCTCGACTTTGGCTCCCGGCCTGGAGATCAAACCACTGATCACCGAACTTACGAACCGGGTTTCCGAGGAACTCGACTACCTGGGGGAATCGGAATCTCAGCGTTCATTCGCCGTCGCCTACGAAGGTGATCGAGAGTTCCGCGTCCCCCATGTGCTAGCCGCTTCACCCCGGGTCATCGTTTCCGAGTGGGTCGACGGGCGTCCCCTGTCGGACGTGATCGTCAGGGGAACCGTCGAGGAACGTAACCGGGCTGGCCTTCTCTATCTGCGCTTCCTGCTGTCCGGGCCCGCCCGGGCCGGCTTGCTGCACGCTGATCCTCATCCGGGGAACTTTCGGATTACCGACGACAATCGATTGGCGGTTGTCGATTTTGGGGCTGTCGCTCACCTCTCCGATGGTTTGCCTTCGGCAGTGGGACGCCTGATCCGGGTCGCCCTGGAGCAAGGAGATGACGACGCGGTGCTGGCGGGCCTACGGAAGGAAGGATTCGTCAAACCGGGCATCGAGGTCGACGCCGCCGACCTCATGGCCTACCTGAATCCGTTTATCGAACCCATGCGCCGGGATCGTTTTCACTTCACGCGTTCATGGCTTCGGAGCCAGTTCATGAGGATCAAGGATCCCCGCAGTGGCGATTTCGCGATGGGTCTCAAACTCAACCTGCCGCCCTCGTATCTGTTGATTCACCGGACCTGGATGGGCAGCACCGGCGTGCTGTGCCAACTCGACTGCGAAATCCCGGCCCGCGCGGAGGCCCTGACCTGGATCCCCGGATTCGTCCCCGAATAATGCCCCTGATTCAGGCGCGAGGCATGCGCACACGTCAGGCGCGGATCTCATTTGCCTTGGACAATTCATCGGCCAGGAATCGGGAAGGCGATCGACGCCGTCCTCCCGGAACCCGACTGTGCGCCCAGGACAGGTACAACTGCCTCCGGGCTCTGGTCATCCCCACGTAGAGCAAACGTCTTTCCTCTTCGATCGAAGCCTCGTCAGCCGCGTAGGACAAGGGAATCATCCCGTCCACCAGATTCGGCAGAAAGACGGCCGACCACTCAAGTCCTTTGGCGGCATGCAGAGACGCCAAAGTCACGCCAACACCGGCGGGAGCATCCTGGTCAGCCGCCCGTCGTTCAACTTCAGCGCAATAGTCAGCCAGTCGCGAATTCCCATCTCGGGCTTCAAGCTCATCGGCCAAGGCAACCAGCGCGGCCAGCGACTCCCAGGTTTCCCGGCTGGCACCAACACCAGCGGGTGGATCAGGCCGCCATCCGTCCGCCAGCAACACATTCCGCACCGCGACGCCAGGTCGCTCGTCGGACTTAGTCCGAGCACTCGCGCGGAGCAACACAACTGCCCTCTTGATTTCGGGCCGTTCGAAAAAGCGCCGACCGCCCCGAACCGCGTACGGAATCCGTGCCGACCCGAGCGCCGATTCGAAGGCCCCGGTAGCTGAGTTGATCCGCACGAGTATGGCGATCTCCTTGGCCTCGACTCCGGACTCGATCAGTCGGGAGATCTCCCGAGCCGCCCAACGCGCTTCGGCTACCTCGGAATCGAAGACCACGAACCGTGGATCCGGACCGGACTCACACTGCGAGATCAGCCGAGCACCGACGGCCGGGTCCTTTCGGACCTTCGGCTGATTGCCGCCGATCAGGGCCCGGGTGGCCACAGTGACGATCTCGGGAGAGCATCGATAGCAACGCACCAATTTCAGGACTCGCGCCCCCGGATACCGACCCGGGAACTGGCGAAGGTGTGCGGCTTCCGCTCCGGCGAAACTGTAGATGGTCTGGTTGGGGTCACCGACGACGCAGATGTCATCACTGTCGCCCAACCACAGATCGAGCAGGCGCTGTTGGATCGCCGAAACGTCCTGGTACTCGTCCACAGTCAGATGCCGGAACGACTGCTGCACCCGATCGCGCAGATCGGCGCGCTCCTCCAATATCGCCACGGTCAGCAGCAGCACATCCTCGAAGTCGAGCCGACCCGCATCGCGTTTCGCCTGTTCATAAGAGCGGTAGATCCGCGCCACCAGTTCGGCCTCCAACTTGGCCGGGGGCTGCCGACCGACAGCCGCCACCTGATCGGGGTAACCGTCGGGCCCGACCTGGACGGCCTTACCCCATTCGATCTCCGACGCCAGGTCCCGGATCAGGGCCGCGTCCGCCGGGATTCCTTCCTTGGTCACCACCGCCCGCAACAGGCCGAATTTGGTGGCCATCAGCTCTGGCATCTGGCCACCCACCGCGGCAGGCCATGCCCATCGCAGTTGCCGCAGCGCCGCCGAGTGGAAGGTGCGAACGCGCACATTTGCCACACCCAGATCGGCCAGTCGCCGACTCATGTTGCCCGCGGCCCGGGTGGTGAAGGTCAGCGCGACTGTTTCCGCCGGATCCTGCCGACCGGCCGCCACCGCATGGGCAACCCGATGAGTGATCGCCGTGGTCTTGCCGGTGCCGGCACCGGCAATTACCAAGACGGGGCCGTCGAGCGAAGTCGCCACCGCCCGCTGTTCCGGGTCTAGATCGGCCAGCGCGGCGTCGATCCTTCGGGTATCCATCGGGTCGCCAGTCTGTCATCAGCCGGATGTGGTCGGAATCGCGCCCGAACCGGCCGACTCGTCTGCCAGCGCGCAGGCCTTCTCGATTCTCGCGGCGAGTTGTTGTTCGTCGGCCAGGTCCGGGAAACGAACGACCTGGCCGAGTCGGACGTAGGCAAACGCACCCGTGATTCGTTCCGGAGGCACCTGCTTGATCCGCGACCAGGCCACTCGGTAAACGGCAAGCTGAAAAGGATCGGCATCCGGCCGGGCATTGGTTTTCCAGTCAACGACTTCCCAGCCGCCGTCAGCTGAGGCGAACACAGCATCGATCTGACCGGTGAGCACGCGAGCGCCAATCACGATCGAGAACGGCCACTCGATGGCTACCGGACGGCGGTCCGCGTACCCACAAGCGACAAACCGCTGTCGAAGTTCGGCGATATCTGAGTTGGCCGGCCCGATTCCCGGGCCGCCAACGTCATCGGCGTCCGGAAACTCATCGAACCCGTCAAACAGGGAGGGTTGCCCGTAATACTCCTGAACCCAAAGATGAAACTCGGTGCCCTCCTGAGCCCCCCGGGAAACCGGGCTGGGGATCGGGCGGCGAACTCGGGCGGCGAACTCACTTGGATCACTCACGAGGGCCATTGCCGACGACGTCGACCAC
>JAUYKX010000125.1 GCA_030699055.1 Candidatus Nanopelagicales bacterium | reverse complement strand
GGACGGCGAGCGGCCGGATCGCTGGACCAGACAGACCACCGGTCACTCCGCCCAACATCGGACGCATGGTGTCTGTGTTGATCACCATTCCGCGAGTGGTATTGATCAACGACACACCGTCCGCGCCTGAGTCCAGGCAGGCCTTGGCGATGGCCACGATGTCCGCGACATCCGGAGAGAGTTTGGCAATCACGGGACGCGAGGCCGGTGAATTGCGTCGCACCGCATGCACCACCGAACCGGCGGCCCGGGCATCGGAGGCGAACACCCTTCCGGCATCGGCCACATTCGGGCACGAGATATTCACTTCAAGGGCGCTGATCCCCTCTTCATGCCGCAATCTCGCCGCGACTTGGGCAAACTCATCGACACTCGCTCCGGCAATCGAAACCACCGCGCGCGCCTTGCGTCGCCGCAGCCAGTCCAGCTCAGCCGCCGCGAACGCTTCGACCCCGGGGCCTTGCAATCCGATCGCGTTGAGCATGCCGGATGGGGTTTCGGCCACCCGGGGCGTTGGTCGACCCGCCTGCGGCTCCAGCGCGATGCTCTTCGTGATGACAGCGCCGATATCAGTGATGTCGAAGTACTGGTCCAGTTCCCGACCAGCCGCTGCACAGCCCGAAGCGGTGAACACGGGGGACGGGAAACTCGCTCCCGCCAAGTCGGTCGACATGTCGACCGGCGCGCTGCCCAACAGACTCATCGCCGCCCACTCCGACCCCGGCCGGGGCTGCTTGGCCCCGATTTCTTCTCGGTTGGCGCGCCCAGGCAGTCGGCCGGAATCGTCCCGACATCGGCCCATCTGACCCGATCCCCGAAGAACACCGGACCCTCGGTACACGAGCGGGTCATCCGGGTGACCCCGTCGTCACCCACCACCGGAATCACGCACGACATGCACACCCCGATTCCGCAGGCCATCGTTTCCTCGACCGCGCATTGGCTGGGAATACCCTTGTCCGAAGCCAGCCCGGCAACCGCGGCGAGCATGCCCATGGGGCCGCACGCATAAACCACGCGGCTGTCGAACTCGGCCAGGATGGGAACCATCCCGTCGATCACAGTTCCCTGGATGCCGACGGATCCGTCATCCGTGGCCACCGTCACCGAGCTCGCCCGGCGTCGTCCATCGAGCACGCCGAACAGTCGACTCTCGGTCGCCGCCCCCAGGACGAGGTCCACCCGGCAACCGCGTTCTCGCAACCGATCGGCCAGCATGAACAGCGGCGCGGCCCCATACCCCCCGCCGACCACCAGGCAGTTCACCGGTTCCTTGGGCAGTGAGAATGGCCTTCCCAACGGACCGACCACATCAAGCGGGTCGCCCCGGCGGCGGTCGACCAGCCAGCGAGTTCCGGTTCCCTTCGCCTGGAGCACCACTTCCACCGTGCCGCCCGCCGACCCCTGGGGGTCAACGGAGTGAATCGAAAAGCACCGGCGCAATATCGTCGCGCCAGTCGGCCCACCGACCGAAACCGCGACAAACTGACCCGGCAGCGTCCGGGAAGGAATGCCCGGCGCGGTGAACGACACCACGTGATAATCGCCGACCCTCCGGATCGCCAATATCTCGCCTCTGACCTGCTGCGGCCCCGCGATGTCCCAGGCTCCGACCGGACTCACGATCGCCCAGCCCGAATCAGTTCATCGAGCCGACGCGAGTGCTCCTGCAGGCTGCACACGGTGAACTCACCGGACCTCAGCGCCTCGATGCCCTCAACCGCGGCGGCCAACCCTTGCACCGTCGTGATGCACGGAATCCCCCGGCGCACCGCAGCCGAACGGATTTCGTAACCGTCCACCCGGGCCCCAACCCCATGCGGGGTGTTGACAATGATGTCGATCTCACCGGCATTGATTGCGGCCACTGTGGTGTCGACCGCCCTCGCCCGCTCGGAGTACTTGTGCAGTATCCGGGCGGAGATTCCGTGCCGGGCCAGAACCTGAGAAGTTCCCTCCGTCGCGACAATTTCGAACCCGAGATCAGACAACCGTTTGACCGGAAAAATCATCGATCGCTTATCGCGATCGGCCACCGAAACCAACACTCGCCCCGAAGTCGGCAGGCCACCGCGATAGGCGGCCAGCTGCGACTTGGCGAAAGCGATACCGAAATCGGCGTCAATACCCATCACCTCTCCGGTGGAGCGCATTTCGGGCCCGAGCAGGGTGTCGACGCCGTGGAACCGGCCGAACGGAAGGACAGCTTCCTTGACCGCCATGGCCGAACCCACCGGCAAGTCGGCGCCGTCTCCGGTCGGCATCAGCAGACTCTCGGCGCGCAATTCGGCGATCGTGGCCCCGAGTGCGATCCGGGCGGCCGCCCGGGCCAGGGATACCCCGGTCGCCTTGGAAACGAACGGAACCGTTCGTGAGGCGCGCGGGTTGGCCTCCAGCACGAATAGCTGCCCACCGGCCAGGGCGTACTGCACGTTGAGCAGACCTCGCACGCCCACGCCGGCGGCGATCGCCTCGGTACTTCGACGCACCCGTTCGATCTCGGCCCGGCTCAGGGTGATCGGGGGCAGCGCGCACGCCGAATCGCCCGAGTGAACCCCAGCCTCTTCGATGTGTTCCATCACCCCACCGAGATACAGATCCCGGCCGTCGAAGAGCGCGTCCACGTCGATCTCTATGGCGTCGTCCAAGAAACGATCAACCAGAACCGGATGCTCCGGACTGGCATCAGTGGCCCGACTCAGGTAGTCGCCGAGCATGCTCTCGTCGTAAACGATCTCCATCCCGCGCCCGCCCAGAACGTACGACGGGCGCACCAGCACCGGGTAGCCGACTTGGTCAGCAACAGCTTTGGCCTCGGCGAACGACCTCGCGGTTCCATGCGCAGGGCTGAGCAAACCGGCCTCCGCCAACACCCGACCAAAGGCCCCGCGCTCCTCCGCCAGATGGATCGCCTCGGGACTGGTGCCGACCACGGGAACCCCCGCGTCCTTCAGTTTCTGGGCCAACCCGAGAGGCGTTTGGCCACCGAGTTGCACGATCACGCCGGCCACCGGCCCCGCCGCGCGCTCGGCGGCCACAATCTCCAGTACGTCCTCAACCGTCAGCGGCTCGAAATACAGCCGATCGGAAGTGTCGTAGTCCGTGGATACCGTCTCGGGATTGCAGTTGACCATGACTGTTTCGTAGCCGTGTTCCCTCAACTCCAAAGCCGCATGCACGCACGAATAGTCGAATTCGATCCCCTGACCGATCCGATTCGGCCCTGACCCGAGAATCAGCACCGCCGGTCGATCCCGTTCAAGCACCTCAGTCTCGTCGTCGTACGACGAGTAGTAATACGGCGTGCTCGCCTCGAACTCCGCGGCGCAGGTATCGACCGTCTTGAAGACCGGTCGGATTCCGAGCGCCTCCCGAATACCGCGAATCACGGCTTCGGGCATCCCCCGCAGCTCCCCGATCTGCCGATCCGAGAATCCATGGCGCTTCGCTCGCCGGAACAGGTCAGCTTCCAGTTGATCGGCTTCGCTCAGTTC
>JAUYKX010000124.1 GCA_030699055.1 Candidatus Nanopelagicales bacterium | reverse complement strand
GGGCAAAGGCGAGGTTCTGGTTGAGTCGGCCGAAGCGATTGCCACCGATCTGGAGGACGCCGGTGTGCGGGTGCTGATCGATGATCGCCGGGCCTCGGCCGGGGTGAAGTTCAACGACGCCGAGTTGATCGGTGTACCCCGGATTCTTGTTGTGGGCAGGCGTTTGGCCGAAGGGTTGGTGGAACTGCGTGACCGGTCAACGGGAGAGCGGGAGGAAGTCCCGGTCGACCGGGTCGTGAGCCTCTTGGCCGGGTCAGCGACCTGATCGGCTGGCGTCCGGCGACCAATTGGCGGCGCGAGCACGGCAATCGTCGGCGGCCTTGCGGGCTCGCTTGGCCAGCGGATCCGGCGATTCGGCGGCCAACACATCCCAGTCGGACGCCAGTGCCAGTTCCACATTGGCCGCCAAAGCGCGGGCTTGGGCAGCCGACCTAACCGGAAACGGAAGTGAGTACGCCATGGGTGCTGGCTCCGGTTTGCGACCCATGGCCGTCAACTCCGTGCGCAGACGATCACGTTCGCGCTCGTGGATCCGAAGTGCGCGCGCGGCTGCCGTGCGATCAGAAGTGCCGGCCACCAGCGCACCGACGATTCCGTACGAATAGGCGGCCCGATACTCGCCGTCGAGGACAGCCTGAAGTTGCTTCCCCAGGATTTCGGACCGGTCAGTCGACGGCATCGAAGACGATTGGGGAAATTCGGTCGATATCTGCGCACAGGCACCCAACAGTGCGGCCAACGACATGAATCCGACGCCGAAAATGGCCGCTATCCGAATCCCAACCCGCCGGCGCACGCCGGAATCGTACGCGGCATGACCAGCGATGGGCTGCGAGTGGGCATCGGGTCGGTTCGCACCGACACCATGTGAAAGGCTCGGCCCATCGTTGTCGTCGTCGGTCCGAGCCGGACCGTCGTGTGGAAATGGGCGAACAGCCCCGGTCCCGGAGGGAGTGGCGTCGATGACCGGTGGGACCGCTCAGCTTCGGTCGGTGGTGGAGCGGGTTTCGGACGCCTGCGATGTCATTGTCGAGGAGATGGAAGTGCGTCGGCTTGGTCGACGCTCGTTGGTCAGGGTCGTGATCGATTGCGAGAACGGGGTCGACGTTGATCTGTCCGCTCGGGTCGCCCGGGAACTACGGAACGCAATCGAATCCACTCCCGAACTAGCGAACCTGGATTTTGTGTTGGAGGTTTCCTCACGGGGGATAGATCGGCCATTGACCGAGCCGCGTCATTGGCGCCGGAACACAGGGCGACTGGTCGAGCTGGTCCTGGCCGACGGTGCCTTGACCGGTCGCATCGCGGCGGTGGACGATTCCGGAGTGGAGGTCGACACCGAGGATGGTGGTGGGCGCCGGATCTCCTTCGAGGACGTGGTTCGAGCGGTTGTCGTGGTGGAATTCTCCGGTCCGCCGGCGAAAGGTGGAGGGTGATGGACATCGACGTCGATGCGTTGCGCAATGTCGTTACCCAGCGCGGAATCTCGCCGGATGTGGTCGTCAAAAGTATTGAACAGGCGCTGCTTGTTGCCTACCAACACACGGGCCGGGCCCACGCTAATGCGCGGGTGGAGGTGGATCGGCGAACCGGTCATGTGACCGTCTGGGCGCACGAAGTGGACGAGGGCGGTCGGGTCGGATCTGAGTTTGACGACACGCCGGACGGCTTCGGTCGGATCGCCGCCGCAACCGCCCGCAACGTGCTTCTCCAACGTCTTCGCGAGGCGAACGACAGCGTCACGCTGGAGGAGTTCTCGGGGCGCGAGGGGGACTTGGTATCCGGGACTGTTCAACAGGGTCGGGATCCGCGGACGGTGATGGTGGATCTCGGCAAAGTCGAGGCGGTGCTGCCCGCGGGTGAGCAGGTTCCCACGGATCGCTACGAACACGGTTCGCGAATCAAGGCCTACGTGCTCAGCGTCAAAGCGGGTCTCAAGGGGCCGGTGGTAACGCTCTCCCGGACCCATCCCGAACTAGTGCGAGCCCTGTTCCGGCTCGAGTGCCCGGAGATCGCCGACGGATCGGTGGAGATCATGGCGATTGCCCGCGAGGCAGGTCATCGGTCGAAGATCGCCGTGAAGGGAACGGTCCCGGGGGTCAACGCCAAGGGGGCCTGCATCGGTCCTCTTGGCCAGCGGGTGCGGGCGGTGACCAGTGAACTTCAGGGAGAAAAGATCGACATCGTGGACTGGGATCCCGATCCGGCTAAGTTCGTCGCCAACGCGCTGTCGCCCTCCCGGGTGGCGTCGGTGACCGTAGTGGACGAGGCAGAGCGCTCGGCTCGGGTCACGGTGCCGGATTATCAGCTTTCACTGGCAATTGGGCGGGAAGGCCAGAACGCCCGTCTGGCCGCTCGTTTGACCGGCTGGCGGATCGATATCCGATCGGACAGCGCAGTGGATGAGGAGTCAGCCGAATCGGGCCTCGACGCCGGTGGACGTGGAGTCGCGGAGTAGACTCGCCGGTGGTCAAGTCAGGACGACTCCCCGATCGGGCAAACAAATCGAATTCGGCTCCGCCGGTTCGCACGTGTGTCGGATGCCGGAAGCGTGATGACAAGACTGCATTGGTTCGGGTAGTCGTGTATCGCGGCGAGTTCTTTCCGGATCTGCGAGCTCGGATGCTCGGGCGCGGGGCTTACCTGCACGCGAGGGCCGAGTGCGTGGAAATCGCGCTTCGCAGACGTGCGCTCCAGCGGGCGTTGCGGGCTCCGGGAGGAGTACGTGATGCCCGCTTGCGTGAACTCAGTGACACGTGGAAATGAACGTCGACGTCTCGGGAGTTGTGGGATGAACGCTCGATGAACGGCAATCAGTGACTATGTCCTTGCATTAATTGGCTCCGACTCTCCTGCGTCGGAGCAGGATGGAGAAGTGTGGCCAAGACCCGGGTCTACGAGCTGGCCAAGGAGCTCGGAATAGACAGTAAGACTGCGGTAAAGAAGCTGCAGGAGCTGGGTGAGTTCGTCAAGTCGGCTTCATCGACCGTCGAGCCGCCTGTCGCCCGCCGACTTCGGGACGCGTGTGGGGCGGATTCCGCAGCTCCGGCCACGGCTCCAGCCAAGACGGCGGGCGGAGGTTCGGCCAAGGCCTCTGCCGCTCCTTCGGCCAAGGTGTCCGGCACATCCGCTGCTGCGCCCGCTGCGCCAACCCCCTCTTCCGCAACGCCCGCGCCGGCTGCGTCATCTGCGCCAACGCCTGCGCCCGCAGAGTCTCCGGCAGCGTCTCTGGCAGCGACTGCGGTGCCCGCGCCTTCTCCGGCAGCGCCGACCACGCCGCCAGCCAGTCAACCTGAACGGCCAGCCCAGGCGGCAACCACTCAAGTACCCACTTCAGAACCCACTCCCGCACAGCAAACCAGCGCGTCGCCAGCCGGGCGACCTCGTCCCGCCGGTCCTCCCCGGCCCGCCGGACCCCGACCGGGCAACAACCCATTCGGTTCCGCCGGAGCCGGAATGCGTGCGCCTCGACCCGGGAACAATCCGTTCTCCTCGGGCGCCAGCAGCGGCATGCGTGGCGGGGTACCCGGTGTGCCGAGACCGAATCCGGGCAGCATGCCTCCTCGGCCGGCGGCCAGACCCGGTGGAGCAGCGCCTGCCGCTCGCCGAGGACGACCAGGTGCGCCGGGCACAGGGCGTCCCGGTCAACAAGGTGGCGGATTCGCCGGCCGTGGTCCACGTCCGGGTGGAGGGAGCCCGGGTGGCTTCGGGCGAGGTCCGGGGGCGCCGGGCGGCACTACTGGTGGCCCAGGTGGTCCCGGTGGTGGACCAGGCGGCGGTCGGGGCGGACCGGGTGGTGGCCCAGGTGGTCCCGGTGGTGGACCAGGTGGTGGCCGGGGCGGACCCGGCGGTGGTCGTTTCGGCGGCCGACCCGGCGGCGGCCGACCAGCCCGAAGCCGTAAGTCGAAGCGGGCCAAGCGCCAGGAATTCGACAACATGGCGGCACCGACCATCGGAGGCGTCAGTGTGCCGATGGGTGGTGGCCAAGTTGTTCGCCTACCGCGCGGCTCGTCCCTGACGGACTTTGCCGACAAGATCGACGCGAACCCGGCCGCGCTGGTCACGGTGCTGTTCAAGCTGGGTGAGATGGTCACGGCGACCCAATCAGTCGGAGACGACACGCTCGCCCTCCTCGGTTCCGAACTGAACTACGACGTGCAGGTCGTATCTCCCGAGGACGAGGATCGAGAACTTCTCGAGTCCTACAACCTCGACTTCGGTGACGACGCCGGAGGCGAGGAAGATCTGGTGGCGCGTCCACCGGTGGTCACGGTGATGGGCCACGTCGATCACGGAAAGACCCGCCTGCTCGACGCCATCCGTGACACGAAAGTTGTCGAACGTGAAGCGGGCGGCATCACTCAGCACATCGGCGCTTATCAGGTGGCGGCTCA
>JAUYKX010000112.1 GCA_030699055.1 Candidatus Nanopelagicales bacterium | reverse complement strand
ACGCTGGCGATCACCGTCGGCGCCCTGACCGGAGCTCTGCACGCCAACCGGAAGAAGTTCGGCGTGCTCGGGGTGTTGGTCATTGCGTTCTGCACGGGCCTCGGAGGCGGGGCGATCAGGGACACGATCCTGGCCACAGGTACGCCGGCATTCCTGTTAAACCCGCAGTACATGGGCTCGGCGGTTTTCGGTGCCGTCGTCGGCTACTTCTTCGCGCGGGCGGCCAGCCGGTTGGAGCCGGCCTACCTCCTGTTGGACTCGCTGATGATCGGCTTCTGGGTTCTGTTGGGCTGCAGCCACGCAGAAATGCTCGACTTGGGGGTCGTCCCCGTCATTTTCGTCGGCGTCGTCTCGGCCACCGGCGGCGGCCTGCTGCGGGACGTCATGTGCCACGACGTGCCCGCCGTCGTGCGCACCGGCATCTGGTACAGCCCGGCCGCCTTCTTCGCCGCAGTGGCCTGGGTGAGCCTGGAAGCCACTGGCTTGTCCATCTGGTTGGCGCAAGGCGCCGCTCTCGCCGTGGCCACCATCACCCGGCTACTGTCCGTGCGATTCGGGTTCCGGACGCCCAAACCCTATGACGTCAGCAACCAGGTCCTCCGGGTGTTGCACCTCAATCCCCGGTAATCACACCCGAGGCCAGAACCATCCGACCTTGGTAAACCACCAAAGTCTGTCCCGGGGCCACACCCTGGGCCGGAGTGGCCAACCGGACATTGACTTCACCGGGCATCTCAGCCGGTGATTCCGAAGTACTTAGGTCGCTCTTCATCTCGACGGTGGCTGAATGCTCAGCCCCATGAGCTCGGAATTGCACTGCGGTCGACAGCGGCAGAGTGGCCGGCCGGTGCCAGTTGATCTCCTTCACAGCGATGTTGGTCACTTCGAGCATTTGCGCCGGACCGACCCGGACGATTCCGGCCTCCGGATCGGTTTCGACCACATAACGGCGACGGCCGTCCTCGGGAGCCACCGTGATTCCGAGGCCCCGGCGTTGGCCGATGGTGAACACCTCCGCACCCTCGTGCCTGCCCACCACCCGCCCGGTGACCGCATCGATGATCGGTCCGGGGGCGGGAGTCAGTCGGTCACGGATCCAGCCTGCGGTGTCGCCGTCCGGGATGAAGCAGATGTCGGTACTGTCCGCCTTGTCCGCCACCCTGAATCCGCGCCGCAGAGCCTCCGACCGCACATCTTCCTTGCGGCTGCCTCCAAGGGGAAAGTGCGCATGGGACAGCTGCTGGGGGGCGAGCGAGGCCAGGACATATGACTGATCCTTGGCCAGGTCGACAGCCCGACGCAGTACCGCTCGACCGCTCGGGTCGTGATCAATCTCCGCATAGTGGCCTGTGGCCATTCCGTCAAAACCCAAACCGAGTACGCGATCGAGCAGTCCGGCGAACTTGATCCGCTCGTTACAGCGCACACAAGGATTCGGGGTGCGGCCGGCCGCGTATTCGGCGATGAAGGGCTCCATGACCTCCCGAGCGAAAAGGTCGGCGAAATCCCAGACGTAGAAGTCGATCCCGAGCGCATCGGCCACCCGTGCGGCGTCGCGAGCATCACCGGGCGTACAGCATCCGCCGCGTCGCCCAGGTGGAACATCGGATGCCGGCAACAGGGCCAGGTGAACCCCGACCACCTCGTGGCCGGCATCGACGAGCCGAGCCGCCGCCACCGCCGAATCCACGCCACCCGACAGAGCCGCGACCAGCTTCACGACAATCCGTTCCGAGTGCCGTTCCGAGCAACTGTCACCGCCGAGGGCACAACATCCAACGCTCGATCGATGTCATCGGAACCCGTATCCCACCCGAGAGAGAACCTGACCGCCGCGCGCGCCGACTCGGCGGACACACCCATGGCGGTCAGAACGGGACTGGGGCGAACCACCCCGGCCGAACACGCACTCCCGGCTGATGCCGCCACCCCGGCTTGATCAAGCTGGAAGAGTAAGACCTCCACGGAAGCCCCGGGAAACGTGAACATCGCGTGACCCGGCAGCCCCGCTCCGGGGTGCGGCGGAGTGTGACAAACGGCCTCGGGCACCGCGTCCAACACGCCCTCGACCAGCCGATTGCGCTGAACGGCCACCCGGTCGCGCAGCGCCGCCGCCTCTGGTCGAGGCCTGACGACTGCGGCGGCCAATGCCGCGGCAAGTGCCGTCGGGCTGGTCCCTGGCCGCACTCCCCCCTCCTGACCGCCGCCGTGAATGATCGACTTCAGATCAGCGGCAGTGATCCCAACCAGCGCCCCGATGCCCACAGGCGCCCCGAGCTTGTGGCCCGTGACCGCGTAGGACACCGGAATACTCTCGCCCGCCGGCACCCGCAGTTCAGCTACGGAGTACCAGGCGGCCGCTTGTACCGCATCAACGTGCAGGGCAACGCCTACCTCGGCGCAAACCTCGCCGATGGACCTGATCGGAGACAACACACCCGTTTCGTTGTTCGCCGCCATGATGGCGACCAGAGCGACATCGGCACCACCCGCCAGCATCTCCCGCAGCTCGTCCGGGTCGACCCGACCGGAGGCGTCGACCCCGATGACGTCAACATCCGCCCGGGCATGGCGCTCCAACCAGCGAACCGGCTCACGCACGCTGGGATGCTCGGTGGCCCCCAGGATGATCCGACCCCGATCCGGATCTTGCTGCTTGACCCGACTGTATCGGCCGATGATCGCCAGATTGTTGGCCTCGGTCCCGCCGGAAGCGAAGATCACCCGACCAGGGTCGGTCCCAGCCCAGTCGGCCACGTCTT
>JAUYKX010000097.1 GCA_030699055.1 Candidatus Nanopelagicales bacterium | reverse complement strand
GTACAACTTGGAGATGTGAGTCTTCGTGGTTGAGTCGCTGATGAAGAGCTGCCGCGATATTTGAGCAACCCCCATTCCGTCAGCCAGGAGCTGCAAGACTTCGCGCTCCCTCGGGCTCAGCTGGGGTCCGGTCGGAGAGAGCTTCCTCTTCATCGCGTCAGCCAGGTCATTGGCTGTGAAGGCGTGGGGCGAAGCGGCTGCGTGTCGGGCGGCGGCGACGACGTCCTCGGCTGGGGCGTCCTTGGGGACGAACGCACTGGCGCCAGCGTCCAGCGCATCGAAAAGTTGGTCGTCTCCTGCGTACATGGTGAGAACCACGATGCCTAGATCATCGTGGGCGGCGCGCGCTCGCCTGGCCGCTTCGAGCCCCGATCCGTCCGGCAATCGCACATCGAAAATCACGACCCGAGGGTTGAGTAGTCCGAGTAGGCGAGACGCTTCGGCGACACTGCCGGCTTCGCCGACCACTTCGAAGCCGCCCTCGCGCTCAAAAGCGCGCCTGAGCCCCTGTCGAATCAGCTCGTGATCATCCACGAGCAAGATCGTGATCGCCACCTGCTTCCCTTCTGCTTGGCGACTTGGTTGCCGATCACGGATCATCGATCGACGATTCCGCTGACTACCTCCACCACTGTTCCGCCTCCCTCACGGTCACGAACCGTGAACTGGGCGCCCATGCGCCGGGCACGTTCCTGCATGATGTCCAAGCCGTAGCTGTCGATGCGCGCCGAACCGAGGCCTTGACCGTCGTCGGCTACCCGGAGCAACGCCTGCGGTGGGTGAACTCGACACGTCACCCAGAGGTTTTCGGCGCTCGAATGGCGGCGGGCATTCGTGATGGCCTCCTGGGCGATGCGGAACAGTTCGGTTTCCGCTGCCGAACCCAATCGACGGCTCGACTCGTCGAGGACCAGATGGACGGTCAAACCAGAGGCCGCGCCGACCTGGCGAACGTGGCTGGACAAGGCCGCACCCAATCCGCCGTCGGCCTGCACATCGGCGCGCAAGTCAAAGATCGACAAACGGAGTTCGGTGACGACTCGCGACAACTCGCGCCGAAGCGCCCTGATCGCCTGTTCCGTCCGGGGGTCCGGGCAACCAGCCGCGATGTCATCGGCTTGGTACCCGAGTGACGCGATCTCCTGCGCCACGCCATCGTGGATCTCTCGGGCGAGTCGCCGCCGTTCCTCAGCGGTGGCCAGCGCGCGGACATCGCTGAACAATCGACCGGCATCGAGTTGAATCGCCGCGTCGGCCACCGTCCGTTCAGCTGCGGCAAGCTGATCGACAGTCCATGGACCGTTGTCCCGCTCAATCACGGCCACGCCGATCCGGCGGTCGCCAACCCAGGCGGGCAGGATCGCGGCGAACGAGCCGGGATTGGGGCCTGAGTTGGGCCTGGCACTGGCCGGTTGTGACTTCGGGGTCAGATCGATCGTTCGGCCTGATCGGCCAGGCGCCAGATCCTCTGCGGACCGCGCCACGTCTCTCGACTCCCATTTCAGGTGGTCGGCGCCAAGGGTGGTGACGGGAACGAGGTGATCTAGATCGTTCACGGAATAGAACGCTGCCCGGTCGTAGGGGGTCTCCAATGCGATCTGTTCGAGCAGGACCTGGGCCAGGCGGATTTCGTCGAGCCCCGCGGGCAGGGCCCGGGAAAGTTGGGCCAATTGCGACAGCAGCTCGTGTGCGGCGAGGTACTTGTCGCCCTCTCGGGCACGATCGGCCGATTCGGCGCCGACTGGCTCGGCGCGGTCACCGTGTCGAGCAGTCTGGTCGGAAATCACCCCCAGACACTCGCATGATCGGGCTGCGGAATCCAGCCCACCTCAATCCGGCTTGCCGCACGCTGGTGACCACCCCGAGCAACGCCGGGCCTGGTTGTCGCCCGGTTTACGCCGATGAATCGGGTACCTGAGACAGTGGTCGAATGCCCGCGATTGATCTGGTGGATGAGACCTTCATCGCCGCGGCTCCGGCGGCAATTGCGGAGATCGTTTCTGATCCCCACCGGTGGGCCGAGTGGTGGCCGGACTTCAGCCTCCGGGTGTTCATGGATCGAGGTTCGAAGGGGATTCGCTGGTCGGTGTCCGGCACCTTTGTGGGCTCAACCGAAATCTGGATCGAACCTGTCCTCGACGGCGCGGTCCTTCACTACTACCTCCGGGTGGACCCGCCGGATGGAACTCCTCTTGGCCGGCGTGACGTGAATCGAGCTCGATCGGCAAGAGCCAAGGCATGGAAGGCGATCGTCTGGCGACTGAAAGACGAATTGGAGGGCTCGCGGGCGCCGGGTACGGGGGCTTCCCGTAGCGGGTAGCCTGCCGGCTGTGCGACTGAATGTTGTCAGCGATGTTCACGCGGCGGTGGAATCGTTGTCTCGCGCCGCCGAGGGAGCGGACATTTTCGCTTGCGTCGGCGACCTCGCCCTGTACCTGGATTACGACGACCCCGGGACGGGGGCCTTCGCCGAGGTCTTCGGGGAGAGCACGGCCCGCGAGTATGTGGCGCTTCGCACGCGCAAGCGGTTCGACGAGGCCCGGATGTTGGCCGCACGGCGCTGGGAGGAGATGACGGGCGGGGCGGGCCGCGAGGAGCGAACCGCATCGATTCTCGATGTCGTCGAGCGCCAGTACCGCGATGTATTCGCGGCTTTGCCGACCCCGGCTCTGCTGACACCGGGCAATGTGGACGTGCCCGCGATCTGGCCTCGCTTCCTCAGGCCGGGGCACCAGGTTCTGGACGGTTCGGTGGCTGAGGTCGGGGGGGTTCGCCTGGCAATGGTCGGGGGCGGGCTGCGGTCGGCGTACCGGACCCCCAACGAGGAGGACGAGCAGTCTCACGCGGCCAGGGTCGCGGCTCTGGGGCCATCAGACGTCCTGCTCTCCCACATCCCACCGGCGGTTCCCGAGCTGACGTACGACGTGGTCGCGCGACGCCATGAGGTCGGTAGCAAGGCGCTCGTGGAATACATCCGGCAGTACCAGCCCCGTTTCGCGCTGTTCGGTCATGTTCATCAGCCGCTGGCGGCTCGGACCAGGATCGGTCGTACCGAATGCGTCAATGTGGGTCACTTTCGCGCCACTCGACGCCCTTGGTCGGTGGAGCTGTGATCCGGGCGGCGCAGTGGCCCGGACGGGAAAGGACTCGATCCCTATGCTGTTCGCGACCCCATTTTCCTCACCCGGGCGGCAGGAGCCATGAATGCTGATGAAGCAGTGACGCCCGATGAGGCCGGAGGCAAACCCGGCCAGGGCCGCGAAACGGGCGAACCCTGGTGGCACCAGGCAGCCGAAGAATCGGCCCACCAGGCAGAGGGATCCACGGCGGCCCTATTGGGCGTGGCCCTGGAAGAAGTGATGAAACTCGCCGAGGGGGTCCAACGGCTGGGCAGTCAGGCCCATGTCGGCCAGGTGTTTCGAGGGGTGGCGGAGGAGGTCGCCAGTGCCTGGAACTCCGCGCCGCAGGCCGATGTCAAGTACTGCCGGGTGTGCCCCTTCTGTCGGACGTTGGGGGCGATCGATACGACCAATCCGGATCTGGCCCAGCACATTTTGGAGATCATGGCCGCGTTGTCCGAGATGCTGCATGCCGTAGGGCAATCGGCATTTTCCGACTCGGGGGAATCAGCTCCCTGACGGCGCAACGGGTCGGTAGTTCGCTGTTCGCGACCGCTACCTTTTGCTCATGGGTCTGACAATCGGGATAGATCTGGGTGGAACGAAGATCGCCGGCGGTGTGGTGGATGACGATGGGGTGATCTTGCATCGGGCGCGGAGAGAGACACCGGCACGGGACGCCGAAGCGG
>JAUYKX010000092.1 GCA_030699055.1 Candidatus Nanopelagicales bacterium | reverse complement strand
GAGGGTCATGGATCGACTCCTTCCGGTTCTGGGTATCACAACTTGCCGTGCAACGATGGGTCGCGACCATGGTCGGGCCGAGCCCACTCAAGGGCGCGTTGCCAGTCACCCGAATGGGTCAACCCATCATGCTCAGTGCCGGAATTGGCGCCACGTCAGGGCGGGTGCGGCTCGCAGGGCTCTAACCCCGACACCGTTCCGTTGAGGTCACAGGTGTCTTTCGACGTGAGCGAGAGCCCGAACCCGTCGTTCGAGGTGCCACTGGAGATATGCCGCAGTCAGTCCCGCCGCCGTCCGCCGATCGGCGGGTTCGCTCGCTTCGGCTCGCTCCCAGTCGCCGGTCAGCAAGGCGCCCATCAACTCCAGGGTGGCAAGACCGGGCCGCACCGAACCGGAAGCCCGGCAATCGACACACAGGCACCCGCCTTGGGCAACATGAAAAAACGGATGCGGGCCCGCCCGCCCACAACCGGCGCAATCGCCAAACGACGGCGCCCATCCGCTCAGGGCCAGAGCCCGGAGCAGATAAGAATCGAGGATCAGCCCGGGGTCCCGTCCACCGTCGGACAGCGTCCGAAGACCGCCAACCAGCAACAAGTAGTGCTGACCAGTTGCCTGTCCGTCTTCACCGGTGAGCCGCTCGGCAGTTTCCACCATCGCTTGTCCGACCGTCCATCGACGGTAGTCGACAGCCAAAAGCGCTCCGTAATTCACCAACGACTCAACCTGGGTCACCGAATCAAGGCTCCGACCCTCGTGACACTGCACATCAACGTGACTCCCGGGCTCGAGTCGGGCCCCGATTCGCGACGAAGTGCGCCTGACCCCGCGCGCCACCGCCCGGACACAACCGTGCTCCCGGGTCAGGATCGTCACGATCCGATCCGCCTCGCCCAGCTTCACGGCGCGGAGCACCACACCCGTATCGCGATAGGTCGGCACACGCCAAGTGTGCCCCAGGGACCGGCGGCCCCCAGCCTCGCCTGGCCTCGCCCCTTGACCTCATCGTTTGGCCCACCGCCGGCCAACGCGCTAACGTCTTGAGCATGACGGCTGGCGATCTGGTAATCGTGGCCAATCGACTGCCCATCGAGTTGGCCGATGAGGTTGACGGGTGCCGCCGGTGGCGGCGGGCACCAGGAGGACTGGTCTCCGCCCTAGAGTCCGCCCTACCCGACCGGAAAGCCGTGTGGATCGGATGGGCCGGCACACCGTCTGACGTGGCTTCCGACACATCGTCCACCGGCAATCCGCCCGTCCCGGCCGGCACGACGGATGGGGCCTACGCCCTGATCGAAGTGCCCTTGACGCGGGCCGACGTCGAACACTTCTACGACGGCTTCTCCAACTCGGCCCTGTGGCCCCTCTACCACGACGCCATCGCCACGCCCGTCTACCACCGGATCGACTTCGACGCCTATCGGCGGGTAAACCGGGCCTTCGCCGCAGCCGCCGCCGAGCATGCCCTGCCCGGAGCGACGGTCTGGGTCCACGATTACCAACTGCAGCTGGTACCGGCGATGCTCCGGGAAATGCGGCCGGACCTGCGAATCGGTTTTTTCCTCCACATTCCGTTTCCGGCGGCCGATCTTTTCATGCAACTGCCCTGGAGACGGGAGTTGATCACCGGCCTGGTTGGCGCGGATCTGGTCGGCTTCCAGACGTCAGGTGGCGTGAACAACTTCCTGGAATGTGCCCGACGACTGTTGGCTTGGCCGATACACGACGATCGGATCCGACTGCCAGGGACCAATAATGACCGGCGGAGTTGCGTCGTCGGGTCGTTCGGCATTTCCGTCGATTGGCCCCGAATCGACCGGATCGCCCGGAGCGAGGCCACGGTCGCGCGCGCCGCGCAAGTTCGAGCCGAACTCGGAAACCCCCACCGGATCCTGCTCGGTGTCGATCGTTTGGACTACACCAAGGGCATCGATGTGCGCCTCCGGGCCTACACCGAACTTCTGCGGGAGGGGCGCCTGGATCCGGCCCAAACCGTCCTGATCCAGGTGGCCACCCCCAGTCGAGAGAGCGTTGACGAATACCAACGGATCCGTGACGACGTTGAGCTGATCGTCAGCCGAACAAATGGAGACCTCGGACAGATCGGGGCGCCGGCCATTCACTACGTCCGGCAGACGCAACCACTGACCGAGTTGGTTGCCCTCTACCGCGCGGCGGATGTAATGCTCGTGACACCGCTGCGCGACGGGATGAACCTGGTATCCAAGGAATACGTGGCTTCCCGCTCCGATGACGACGGCGCGCTGGTGTTGAGCGAATTCACCGGCGCCGCGCGAGAGTTGGCCGCCGCCTGGTTGGTCAATCCCCACGACACCGATGGGATGAAAGACGCGATCGTCGCCGCGGCCACGGCCGGGCCGGTGGAGCGCAAGCGCCGCATGCGAGCGCTACGGTCGCGCGTCCGCAATCACGACGTGGAGCACTGGACCCGGGAGTTTCTCGCTGCGCTCACGAGCATCACGCGAGATCACGGCGCAGAATAGGCTGATGTGACCGAAATCGAGTCTTCGACTCCCGCCGTCGCGGGCCTGGCACCTCAGGACGGCGCCAACCAGGCCCTCGGCACCGCCATCCTGGATCCCGACCTGCGCGAAGCCATCCGACGCCTGGCCCGCACCGGTCATCTGCTGGTGGCCAGCGATTACGACGGCACGCTGGCCCCCATCGTCGCCAACCCCAATCAGGCCTTACCGCTGCCCGGGAGTGTGACCTTGATGCGCGAGCTGGCCGAGCTGCCCTCGACGTCGGTGGCGGTCATCTCCGGGCGCGCGTTGCGGGACTTGGCCGCCATGTCCCGCCTTCCGATCGAGATCCAACTCGTTGGCAGCCATGGTGCGGAGTTCAGTCTTGAATCCTTCGCCGATCTGGGAACAGCCGGCGAGCACCTGCTCAACCGGATCCGAGCCGCTTGCCAGTCCGAAGCCGACCGGGCACCGGGCGTTCACCTGGAAATGAAGCCCGCCGGCGTGACCGTTCATGTTCGACAGGCTTCATTTCGGGACGCACAGATGGTTGTGCGCGAGTTGTCCGAGTCTGTTGCCGAGTGGCCGGGCGTGTACACCAAACACGGCAAACAAGTGATCGAATTTTCGGTCGTTCGCGCGGATAAGGGGGCGGCCATTGAGCGGCTCCGACGGGAGTGTGACGCCACCGCGACCTTGTTCATCGGCGACGACGTGACCGACGAATCGGCGTTCGCTCGGCTCGAACACGATGACGTCGGAGTGAAAGTCGGTCCCGGCACCACCATGGCCGGCTACCGCGTACGCGATACCGAGTCCGTGCTGAGCCTACTCGAATGCCTGATTGCCGAGCGACATTCCTGGCTGGCCGGCGCCGACTCGGTCCCAATCGAGGATCACGCACTGTTGTCGGACGGCATCGATGTGGCGCTGCTGACTCCGTCGGGGGTGCTCACTTGGCTGTGCTATCCCGGCCCGGATGCGGCGGCGGTGTTCGCCGATCTCCTGGGCGATCCGGAAGCCGGACACCTGACCTTGCGGCCGGTGCGGGGGGGGCGACCGCTCAGCCAACGATACGTCGAGAAAACGATGACCGTGGTTACCAAGTGGGCCGGGGTGACCGTGACCGACTATCTGGACGCTTCAATCCGGGGCGAATCGGGTGGGCCGCTGCATCTGGTCCGGTCGGTGACCAACAGTGCCCCCGTCCGGGTCACCTTCGCTCCCCGACCGCAGTTCGGGTCGGTGCCGGTTCGACTCGCGATCGACAAGCACGGGGTTCGGGTCATCGGGTCGGCGGATCCGATCGGGCTGGTCGCGCCGGACCTGTTGTGGAACATCTCGCGATCCGGTCCGCACGAAACGGCTACGGCGGTGATCGAACCGAGTGACACCCCGGCCGTGCTGGAACTGCGAATCGGAAGCGACGACCTCCGACCGGATCCTCGCTCCGAAGACCATCGGCGCGCACTGACCGAAGCGATGTGGCAACGGTTCGTCAAAGGACTGACGCTCCCCCGGCACATGTCGCGCGACGAGTCGGCCGCCGTAACCCGTTCCGCCCTGACCCTCAAGGGCCTCTGCCATCGACCGACCGGTGCCGTGCTGGCGGCAGCAACCACGAGCCTGCCCGAGTGGGTGGGCGGCATCCGCAACTGGGATTACCGGTACTGCTGGTTACGAGACGGCGCCATGACGGTTCACGCACTCACCCTGCTTGGTTCGACAGCGGAGGCTGATGAGTTCATGTCCTGGCTGCTCGACGTGTTCTCGTTGGCCCCCTCATCTGGCCGCATTCACCCCCTGTACTCGCTGGATGGCTCGATCCTGGGCCCGGAGGCGGTGGTCGACACGCTGCCCGGATACGCGGGAAGTCGACCCGTCCGTATCGGCAATGCCGCGCAGGGCCAGGTTCAACTGGACGTGTTCGGTCCGATCTGCGCGTTGATCGCCGACGTGGCCGCCCGACGGGGCCTGACCGGTATGGACCTGGAGTTGGCGACCAAGTGCGTCGACGCAGTGCGGCGGAGGTGGCACGAACCCGACCATGGGGTGTGGGAAATCCGCAGTGAGACCAGGCACCATGTTCACTCCCGGGTCATGTGTTGGCTCGCGGTGGACAGCGCCGTGCGCATTCACCATCTGGCCCGAGCAACGAAACCGGAGTGGGAGCACCTCCGCGACGAAATCGCCGAGGACATCATGACCAATGGTTTCGACCCTGAGCTGGGAACCTTCGTGTCCGCCTACGGACGCCGCGATGTCGACGCCGGTGTACTCAGCGTCGTCACATCGGGTCTGTTGCCCGGCGACGACGTCCGGGTGATTTCCACCATTCGCGCGGTCGAGGAGGTCCTGAGAGACGGACCGACGGTCTACCGGTACCGGCATGACGACGGGCTACCGGGAACCGAAGGCGGGATGCACCTGTGTACCAGCTGGCTCATCGAGGCCTACGCCGCCGCCGGCATGCTCGATGAAGCCGAGAACCTGTTCGCGCAGTTCATCGCCTGCTCCGGCTCGACAGGACTACTCCCCGAAATGTTCGATCCGGGTACCAAACGCGGACTCGGCAACCACCCCCAGGCCTATTCGCACCTGGGCCTGATCAGGGCCGCGCTTCTGCTCGATGTGGCCCGGTCATCGAGCCCCGACTGGAACCGAGTACGCGCTTTCTGATCCGTTGCTCTGATCCCCGGCGCTGGTCCCTGGCACCCATCAGAAACCGAGACGACCCAACTGCTTGGGATCGCGCTGCCATTCCCGAGCCACCCGCACATGCAGATTGAGGTACACCGGAACTCCCAGGAGTCGCTCGATCCCCTGGCGCGCTGCCGTGCCCGTCTCCCGCAGGTGCGCACCTCGGTGACCGATCACGATGCCCTTCTGACTTGCTCGCTCCACGTGAATGGTCGCGTGAATGTCGAGCAGTGGACGCTCCGCCGGACGCTCCGCCCGAAACCCCATTTCGTCGATGGTCACGGCGATGGAGTGCGGCAGCTCTTCGCGCACCTCCGCCAAGGCAGCCTCTCTGATCAACTCGGCGACCAGATCTTCGTCCGACTGGTCCGTGACGTCATCGGTGTCGAACAGTCGAGGTCCCGGCGGAAGCGCGTCGGCCAACACGTCGGCCAGCTCACCCATCTGCCATCCGGTGAGAGCCGAAACCGGAACGAAGCCGACCGACTCCAGGCCGGCCTCCCGGGTCAGCGCTTGAGCCGCCGCCAACTGCTCGACCACTCGTTCCCGGCCAACCCGGTCGACTTTGGTCACGGCCACGACCGCCTTGGCCCCGGCGGCAGCCAGAGCGCCCGCCAGGTGTCGATCGCCGGGTCCAACCCGTTCATCGGCCGCCAAACACCAGCACACCAAGTCCACCTCGGACCAGGCGCCCGCGGTCACCTCGTTCAACCGCTCCCCCAGCAGCGTTCGTGGCCGGTGCATGCCGGGCGTGTCCACGACGATGATCTGAGCGTGGTCCTCGTTCACGACGCCCCGGATGCGAGCTCTGGTCGTCTGGGGATGTGGGGAGACGGCCGCCAAATGGCGGCCGACCATCCGGTTGAGCAGTGTCGATTTGCCCGCGTTCGGTCGGCCGGCCAGGGCAACGAAACCGCAGCGGAACCCGGAATCGGATTCGGTGGGCTCGTTCACGAATCGCCCGCGGTCAACGCCAGGGACTTGACCGGCGCGCCGTCCGGGGCGCACAACAGCAACTCGGCGGCGTCGGTAGCGACTTCTCTCACGACCGCCTCGTCCGTTGGGTCCGACTCAGCTTGACCAACGACCACGGCGGCCTCGATTCCCCGGGCTCCCGTGGCGATCGCGTTTGCCACGGCAAGTTGCAGAGCGCTCAACACCAGCGATTCCAACTCCACGCAAACCGCCGTGTGGGTCCGCCCCGTCTCATCTCGCACGGCCGCTCCCTCGCGGGCACCGACCCGGGCCCGCGCGGATCTGGCCAGAACGATCAACTTGGCCCAATCCGGATCATTCCCGTAACCGGCCGGTGCATCGGGTCGAGCCTCGGAAAGCCGGTCAGCCATGGGATCCCTTCTGTGACTTGTCGGTCGGCTCGCGGGCGGTGTCCCCGGGGGTATCGCGGCGCTGGACCAGAATCGTCCCGACCTGATTGCGGCGGCCGGACAACTCCTCGGCGACCAGAACGCAACCGTCGATTTCGACGCTGGAGCCCGGGATCGGAACGACACCCAAACGCCGGGCGAGCAGCCCCGCCACCGTTTCGACACTCTCCAGATCATCTGTGACGTCTATCCCGGTCACCTCTGCCAGATCGGCCAACGGCAGCCGGGCGCTCACCCTCCATCGTCCCGGGCCAAGATCGACCAGATCTGGGGTCTCGTCTCGGTCGTACTCGTCGGCGATGTCCCCGACGATCTCTTCGATGATGTCCTCGATCGTGATCAGGCCCGCCGTTCCCCCGTACTCGTCGACCGCAATGGCCAGATGCACCCGAGCGGCCTGCATCTCCCGCAGCAAGTCGTCGACCGGCTTCGAATCCGGGACCAGCGTCGCCTCCCGCATCGTGGACGACACGCGAGCCGATTCCCAGGTGTCGCGCTCCTCGAACGCCCGGCGGACCAGATCCCGCAGATAGACGACACCCACAATGTCGTCAGCGTCAGTGCCGATCACCGGAATCCGGCTGAATCCCGAACGAAGCGCCAGCGACATCGCCTGACGCAGGCTCTTGTCCTGCTCGATCCACACCATCTCGGTCCTCGGCACCATCACGTTGCGGGCGAAGGTGCCACTCAGTTCGAAAACCGAATGGATCATCTCGCGCTCATCAGCCTCGATCAAGTGATCAGCCTCGGCCAGGTCTACGATCTCCCGAAGCTCGGACTGGCTCGCGAACGGGCCATGCCGGTAACCGCGGCCCGGGGTCACCGCGTTCCCGAGTTGGATCATCAGGGCAGCCAGCC
>JAUYKX010000089.1 GCA_030699055.1 Candidatus Nanopelagicales bacterium | reverse complement strand
TTGGACCACCACCCCCGCCCTGGAGGCGATGCTCTGAATGGTTGTGCCGGCGTATCCATGTTCAGCAAACAGCTCGGCGGCCGCGCTGACGATGGTTGCTCGTGTCTGTTCCGTCTGTCGACTTCTGCGCTCTCGGGCATTGACACTGCTCATGTAATTAGTATATCGTTCTAGTCAATAGAGTAACATTCTAATTCCATGTCATCGGATCTTGTGGGTGTTCTGGCCCGCGGTCCCAACACAAGGAGCGCAAGAGATGTCCGATCCGGTATCGATCGAGAACCATGACGTGATCGTGATCGGCGGTGGCCAGGCTGGCTTGGCCGCCGCATATCACTTGATGCAGGCCGGCCTCGACTTCGTTGTGCTCGATGCTGACAACCGGACGGGAGACGAGTGGCGGCGGCGTTGGGATTCGCTCCGACTCTTCACGCCTGCTCGCCACGACGGGCTGCCGGGTATGGCATTCCCAGCCCGCCCGGGTTCGTTTCCAGCCAAGGATGAGGTCGCCGACTACCTGACCGAGTACGTCGAACGGTTCTCGCTACCGGTCCGCAATGGTGTCCGGGTCTCGCAGCTGAAGCGAGTCGACCGCCATTTCGAAGTGTTCATTTCGCAGGGCTTGATCACTGCCGGAGCCGTGGTGGTCGCTACCGGAGCCAATCAGCTGCCGCACGTGCCTGCCCTGGCGCAATCGCTCGATCCTCACATCGTGCAGCTACACGGCCACGAATATCGGTCTCCCGGCTCAGTGCCTCCTGGCAAGGTTCTGGTCGTGGGCTTCGGGACCTCGGGCGCGGAGATCGCCGAAGAACTCGCTCTGGCAGGCCGTGCGGTTTCCATCTCCGGTGAGCCAACCTTCCACATCCCCGACCCCGTTCTCAGGCTGGCCGGGAACCTCTACTGGCAGTTCATTCACCGGGTGCTCACCCGACGGACTCCGATCGGTCGCAAGGCCGCTCCCAAAGTGAAGGCCAGTGGCGCACCGCTGATCCGCATCTCGGCATCGCAGGTCGCGGCGGCCGGAGTGGAGCGGGTGCCGCGGGTGGTTTCGGTAACCGAGGGTCGTCCGGCTCTGGCCGACGGATCACTGGTGGAAGCCGACGTAGTTGTGTGGTGTACCGGGTACGCCCCGGATTACTCGTGGATCGACGTGCCTGGGCTCAGATTCGACGAACGGGGCTGGCCACAGGCGCCGTTCGGGTTGGTCGAAGAGGTAGAGGGCCTTGCTTTCGTCGGTGTCCCGTTCCAGGTGGGGCTGACTTCGACCCTGCTTGGTGGTGCCGGACGCGATGCCGCCATCGTGGTGGACCGCCTGGTCCAACAGCGAATCTCAAACCACAGTCCCAGCAGCTGAACGCGGTCGGCTTTCGGTCCCCGCCGCAGTTCGTCAGATCCCAATGAGATCGAAAAGGATCCCTAGCTACTTCCCCCTGAAATAGTGGGTGGCGGCTGGATTCTGGGCGGATGTGTGTCGATGTTTCGTCGCTCGAGCCGGTCGTTGATTCTGGGCTGTGATTCTCAGGTTTGGAGGCGGGCGATCTTGGTGAGGTTGTGGGCAAAGACGCCGTGTCCGCACCAGGTTCTTGCTCCTTCGATGGTGTCGAGGCGGGTCCGGTTCCATCCGTGTTGTCGTTTCAGAGCCGAGATGCGTCCTTCGGCCCCGGTTCTCCATCGGACGAGTTCCCGAAAGTCGACTTCGTTCTGTTCGGCTCGCCGTTTCTTGCTGGGTGTGCCGGGTCGGGGGATAGCGACGGTGCCGATCCCGAGCTCTCCAAGTCGCTTGTCGATGGTGGCTTGGCCGTACCCGCGGTCGGCGGTGACAGCATCGGGTGGTCGCCCACAGCGCCCGATGACCCGGCCGATGGCGGGTACCAGCTGGGGGGCGTCGGGTGGGTTGCCGATCTCGACGGTGTGGTCCAAGACGATGCCGTCCTCGTTGTCAACGACCTGGGCCTTGTAGCCGAACTCGACGGGTCTACCGAGCCGTCCCTTTCGGATCGGTCGGGCATCAGGATCGTGCAGTGACACCAGCCGGGTCGCCCCCGGTGGGGTCTCCCCAGCGATCCTTTGGCGGGTCTGGCCGATCACCTGGTTGGCCCGTTGAACCAGGGTGTCCAGGTCGTTGATCATCGCCGCCAGGCGACCGGCCTTGGGAATGTTCCGATGCCGGATGAGATGACGTCGAGCGTTCCGAACCACACGAACAGCGTCGGTCATCGTCTCGGCCGCCAGGTCGGCGATCCGCCCGGTAATCACCAACACCTCGTCTCTGGCCTGCCCACTACGACGCCGAAGCCACACCCCAATCGAATGAGCAGACGAACGAGCTTGGGCGGTGTTATCGGCAACTGTGGTGCGGGCCGCCGCGCCCGTCGCCTGAATTCGTTCGACCAGCCGGGCGGCCTTACCGATCGCCCTGGTCAACAACCCCGAATCGGTCGGATACTTCACGTTCGCCTCAACCACTGTCGTGTCGGCCCGCACCCGATTGGTCTTGACCAGCTTGGCCTCAACAGCCTTGGCGATCAGCACCTCGTTGAGCTGTTCCACCGTGGAGGACCCACAACGAGTGGTGATCTTCATCAACGTCGTCGGATGCGGCACCCCGCCCCCCACACCGATCCGACAGAACCGCTGCCACGAAATCGAGTCCGCCACCTCGGCGCACAGGGTCTCATACCCAAGCCGATACCGGGACTTCAAGAACATGAGCCGCAGATACGTCTCGATCGGGATCGAAGGCCGCCCCCACACAGGATCGAAATGAACTCGGAACGGCTCAAAGAACCGTTCGTCATCCAACAAGGCATCCACCCGAGCCAACTCCGGCGACATCACCGCAACCCCCACCGGCAGCACTGTCTCCCACAACGTCGCCTGCCCGCCTACCGTCCGCAACATGATGGCTCCAATTCGTACTAGACCTACGAGTTGGAGCCATCATCGTCCCACCACACCCCAAACGCGAGGACCACGCCCCACTATTTCAGGGGGAAGTAGCTAGGTGACTGGTGTCTTTCGCGGGGTGGGTGCTCGCGATTTGTTTCTGGTTGAGCGATAATTACATGACTGTGACTTGTCGACCCGGGAGCGGCTGATGACATTGGGACTGGCGGAGCGTCAGGGCGACCTTTTTGATGATGTGAACCGGTTCTGTGGGGAGGCGTTGGCGGAGAGTTCGGTGTATGCGGTGTTGCACCGCGAACGCGACCGGCTGTTTCCCGACGGCATGTTCGCCGACTTGTTCTCTGATCGGGGCCGGAGGTCGGTGCCTCCGTCGGTGGTGGCTACGGTGATGGTGTTACAGCGGCTGGAGGGTCTGTCGGATCGGGAGGCGGTGGAGCGTTACACCTTTGATGCCCGCTGGCGGTATGCGGCGGGGGTGGGCGGCTATGACGGGGATGGGTGGACCAGTTTCGCGCACACGGTGTTGGTGGATATGCGGGCCCGGCTGGCGGTCTCGGATCGACCGCGCCGGATCTTCGAAGTGACCCTGGAGGCGGCCC
>JAUYKX010000082.1 GCA_030699055.1 Candidatus Nanopelagicales bacterium | reverse complement strand
GGAGCTGGAGCAGTGGGCGGCGGTCAGCGGAGAAGCGGATCGGCGCGGACCGAGACATCTCGTCGGCCCGTGGGGCGCGGTGGTGGCGGTCGAAGCCTCCGGCGGCGAGGAGTTGAACGCCCTGCTTCTGGCCCCTTGGGAGGGGCGGCCGGAGCCCACCCCGGCGGAGCGCGATCTGCTGAGCCTGATTGCCCAGATCGCGTCGACCGCCATCGAGCACTCGCTGCTCTACGCGCGGCTTCGGGCTCAGACCGACGAGCTGAATCGGATGGCGGCCGTCCAGTCCGACTTCCTGCGCGGGATCACCCACGACCTCCAGACCCCGCTGACCAGCATCCGGGCCGTGGCCGCGGAGGTCGGCGCGACCGAGGATCTCAGCGCGTCCGCCCAACGCGACCTGGGCACCATCACCCACCAGGCCGATCGCATGGGCCGCATGGTGGGCCAGCTGCTGGCAGTTTCTCGCCTCGAGGCTGGTGCGCTGGAATCCCGACAGGAGATATTCCGCGCCGAACCCATCGTCCAGCGCACCTGGGACGCGCTGCGGGACGCGAACCATCGCTTCACATTCCGATCGGAGGGCGAGCCTCACCTGGTCGTGGGCGACCCGGATCGGTACGAGCAGGTCCTATGGGCGCTTCTCGACAATGCCACCAAGTACGCGCCACCCGGCAGCGACGTGGCGGTCTCCGTGACCGGGCATGCGGGCACGGACGGGAAGCTCCTGAGCGAGCTGGCCGTCAGCGACCAGGGGCCCGGCATGACCCCGGAGGACCAGGCACACGCCTTCGATCAGTTCTTCCGGGGAGACGACGCACGGCGGATGGTGCCGAACGGGAGCGGGATCGGCCTCTATGCGGCCCGAGGACTGGTCGAGGCTATGCACGGGCACCTGGAACTGGAGAGTGCTCCAGACGCCGGGACCACCTTCCGGGTCACCCTGCCGGCCGAGCGGGCTCAGCCGGACGCGGGCGAGTAAGCGCGACCCGTCTGAGAGCCGGCACGACCGGCCACGCTGGACGTGGCATGGACTGAAGTACCGGGATCCGAAAACCTGAAGTACCCCCGCGTGTCAGGTGGACCGTAAGGTTGGGCCTGACAAACTCCCGGCATGGTTATCCAACTGCGCCGACGCTTGCGCCGATCGCCTCGCGGCCAGGGCATGGTCGAGTTCGCCCTGCTCCTACCGCTGCTGGCACTCCTGCTGGTGATGGCCCTCGACGCCGGTCGCGTCTTCTTCGGATGGGTGGCCCTCCAGAACGCGAGTCGCATTGGAGCCGATTACGCCGCTGCCCACGCTGATGCCTGGAAAGGGCCTCCTGATCCCACCCAGCAGAACCAGATCGATCGTTACCGGCTGCTGGTACGGAACGACATGCAGGCACTCGGCTGTAAGGACACCGCGCAATTCAACCCGGTTCCAGACCCCAATTTCGACATCGACGGTGATGGGACGTCCGTCTTCGAGGACGGGGCGCTGGTGCGGGTAGAGCTGTATTGCGACTTCGGCCTTCTGACACCCCTGGCCGAGGACTTCATGGGCAGCCCGGCGACCCTCCACGCCAAGACCGACTTCGCGATCAACCGAACCATCAACACCGGGTTGCCGCCTCCCGTCGACCCGCCGCCCCCGGTGGGCTGCGAAGCTGACGAGCGGCCGGTGCCCGACATGGTTGGCTCGTCCATGCAAGACGCGTACAACATGTGGGTCGGCCGCGGATTCGAAGAACTCAATTTCAACCCGCCGGTCTCGAACCCGAACAAGAACCGCGAGGTCATCTTTCAGTGGCCCACGACCCCAGGTGGTCACGTAGCTGATGATTGCGCCGACCTGGACGATTCGGTCCAGGTGGACTACTGATGATCGCCAAGGTGGCGGCTCGCGGTCGGCTGGTCCCCCGTGGCACCCGCGGCCAGACGCTGGCCGAGTTCGCGATGATCCTGCCGGTCTTCCTGCTGGTCCTGGTGGGGTTGTTCGACGCCGGGCGCCTGGTGTTCGCCTACCACACCGTGAATAACGCGGCACGTGAAGGCGGCCGGCAGGCGATCGTCGACCAGACGCTGAGTCATGTCCAGGCCCAAGCCGCGCAACACGCGGTGGCGCTTGGCGTGCTCCCCGTCGACGTCGTGGTGGACTATCGGGATCCAACCACCCCCGACACGCCGTTCTCCTGCGTGAACGACGAGACGGGTGATTACGCCGTGGGCACCGACTACATCTACGAGTGCGTGGCCGTCGTGCAGGTGCCATACCAATACGTCGCCGCCACGCCGGTCATCGGCAACCTCATCGGCCCCATGCAGGTCACCGGCGAAGTGCGGTTCCCGGTCGCGTTCAACTGCGTTGAGCCCAACAAGCCGCAGTGCCCAGTCGGAGAGTGATCGCAATGGGAATGTTTCGGAAGATCGCCGCGTGGCGTGAACAGGAGGCCAGGGACATGACGCCAGTCGCACCTGCTCGGAGCGCCGAGCGCGGGCAGGTCCTCGTGATCGTGGCGGTGGGAATGCTAGCGATCGTCGCCATGGTCGGGCTGGTGATCGACGGTGGCTACGCCTGGGTCCGCCAGCGAGACACCCAGAACGGCGCCGATGCCGTCGCCAAGGCAGGCACCGTATTGGTGCAGCATTACCTGGCCGACAGGGACAACCCCTGGCACACCCCCAACGACTATGCCGTGG
>JAUYKX010000264.1 GCA_030699055.1 Candidatus Nanopelagicales bacterium | reverse complement strand
GACTGCGCATCTGCACAGAAGCCCGTAGCCGTGGTTCCACCGGCCGCGCCAACGGCTGTAACGGTAACTACCGATGGCTCGGTGGTGTAGTTGTTGTCTGGCGACTGCCGAAAGCCATTGTCATTCAGCGCAGCAGTCGTACCGCACGCGGCAGCGGCACAGATTACATACACGCCATTGTTCGTGAAATACGATATTTCGGCCGTGGCGAGAGTACTAATGTCAGATTTCACAGCGGAGTTGTACGCATTGTTCCGCTGGTTAAGGAATACAGGAATGGCGATGGCGGCCAGGATGCCGATAATGATGATCACGACGAGGAGTTCGATGAGGGTGAAGCCCTCTTCCTCCTGCCGCTTCCGAAGAATTCGAGTGAACATTTCAGGCCTCCCGACCAGTCCGATTCCCACCGGACGTCCCGGCAGGTGTGCGTTTGCAACAAGTGCGTTTTCGACTGACCTTTACGTTCCCTTTACAACCACTACGCCATTCGGGCGAACGCGGACGCCACAGCCACGAACCCGCCAGACACCCCGCCGCAGCCGCGCCTCGCCATCGCTCAGCCCTTGATCAAGCGACCGAGTTTGCCCTGGGCAGCAGTCGAGCCCATCCGGCCCCCACCATGACGGCGCAAGACGAACGCCGCAGCCACGGCCAATACCGCCCCACCAATCGGACCGAGGATGTAAACCCAGAAATTCGACCAGTCACCCGACACCAGCGCGGGCCCGAACGATCGCGCGGTATTCATCGAAGCTCCCGACATCGCCGCGCCCCAAAGCCCGGCCAGCGCGATGTACGAGCCGACGCCGATCGCCGACATCGGCCCGATGTTCTGCGCGCTCGACGCGGTGCCCAACACGGTGCTGACCAGGCCGAAGGTCAGCAGCAACTCGATCAGGAACGCCTGCGTCGAGGTGACACCGGGCCCCGGGTGAGTTCCCCCGATTCCGCCCAGGTCGCCCACCACCGCGTACAGGAACAGACACGCCAGCGTCGCTCCGATGAGCTGGATGCCGATGTAGCCGGGCACCCGCCACCAGGGGACGTCGCCGCGAAGGGCGAACGCCAACGTCACCCCCGGGTTCAGGTGGGCACCCGAAACCGCCCCCATGAACAGGATGATCGACATCACCATCAGCCCGGGAACCGCGACCTGCACCGGGAAGGGCACGCTGCCCGGAAAGCGGGCGTCGACCATCGTGCTGCCTGCGGCGACGATCACCAGAAAGAACGTCCCGAGCAGTTCGGCGAACAGTCGGCGCCACTCGAACTTCGGATTGTCGAAGTGGTTCCTAACGAACTCCAACTCGGCCAGTTCGCGGGTGACCATGCTCCGCTCCCCAGCGGTATCCGATGTTGGCGTGCCGCTCACCGGCTCAGCTCCGGGCATTGGCCGATCCCCCGTTATCGGCCGCTGCCCTTCGGAACCCGCGTCAGGCGGTGCGGCGCCGGGTCCAGAGTGCGGTACCGACCCCGCCGGCCACGATCACCAGGATGATTCCGAGAATCCAGTTGATCGTGTTGTCCTTGCCCTGCGAGCCCGCGCCGGCCACGTTGACCTGGTAGACCGCGTCGGTGCTCACGTTCGTCCCGGTGGCCGGGCCGTACGGGATGCCGACGCCGGTCTGAGCCTCCGCCTGCATGGCATCGAGCTGGGCCACGGGCGGCGCGTTCTCGGTCACCAACTTGTCGCCCAGCGCCGTGAGCTGCTCGGGACCGGCCGCGATCAGCGCTTCGGCATCAGAGCCAATCTGCTGTGCCTGCGGAACCGCGTCACTCAGGTCCTCGATCAAACCCTCCAATGGCTCCGCCGCCGGGGCAACCGCGTCGAGGGTGGCCTGCGACTGGTCCAGCAGCGGTTCGAGTCCCTCAACGAACTGGGCCACTGCCTGCTTCAACCGCGGCCCGTCCTTGAATAGGTTTTGCGCTTCAGGCAAGGCCAGCGCCTCGTCGGCGACCTCCTCCACCTCGTCAATCGCCCATTGCTTCACCGATGGCCAGGTCCAACCACCAGTACCAGTAGGCAGCTCGTATAGCTGTTTCCACGGAGCGCCCGTGGCCGCCATCTGCTTATTGAGCGAGGACATGGTCGCAACATCACCAGCGCATGCGGGGCAAACCCCAACGATTGTTCCCAGGGCAGTCGTAATATTTCCTGTTTGCTCTGGGATGTTCTCTTCCATCGCTTCCAGCAACTCTCCGATGGTCGGGACCAGCTCCGAGACTTTCATCTTGCCAAGAAACGGAAGCGTCACATCAATGTTCCCCAACTTGTCCAGCAGAGGCCCCAGTTCGTCTTCCAGTCCATCCAGCGCCGCTGTCAGCAGCAACTGAATCGAAGCCAGTTGGTCAATAGCCGCCTGATTGCTCGAACTGGTCAGTTTGCCGAGCACCTTGTCGCGCACTCCGTCCTTGATGGCTTTGGCCGACCCCATGGCATCGGTGCCCACCTCGGACCCCATCAGAGTTTTCAGGCTGGACTTGGCCTTCGTCGCCCCGGAAGACAGCGAGTCGACCAGTTTGGGCACTCCGGTGGGGGAGGTCAGCTTGCTTAGACTGGAACCCATCGTCGAACCAGCGGAGATCAATTCTTGCCCGCTGGAGGCCTCGGTCGCCAACGCGTCCTTGGTCTGGGCGACCGTCGAGTCCGAGTAGGGAACAACCGGGCTGAAGGAAAAAGTCGCGGCAGGCAGTGTGCCATTGGTGATCCGCGACTGGTACCCGATCGTCACCTTGGAAGAGCCGACAGACGGGAAGGCGGTTCCGCCGAGGGGCGGGAACAGCACCAGCGAGTAGTTGACCAATGTGCCGTTGTGACCATCGCCAGCCGCTGCGTTGGCCCCGGGCGCGTGAACCTCGTTGAACCCCGCAGGCAACGTGGAAGACATCGATCCGGTGAACGGCACCGCCGTCTGCATTTCCTGAGTCACCGTGTTGCCAGCGGAGTCCTGGAAACTGATCGGCTGGTTCTTGG
Source organism: Candidatus Nanopelagicales bacterium (assembly GCA_030699055.1). GTDB lineage: Bacteria > Actinomycetota > Actinomycetes > S36-B12 > UBA10799 > JAUYKX01. The sequence continues at coordinate 85 of JAUYKX010000264.1, read as the reverse complement.
CCGTGGTGTTGGTCACGTGGTACTGGACGTCCAGCACACCCGTCTTGTTGACCACATCCTCGGGCTTGATCGGCTTGCCATCCAG
>JAUYKX010000049.1 GCA_030699055.1 Candidatus Nanopelagicales bacterium | reverse complement strand
CGAAATTGGTGCCACTTTCGTCACGGTTCATGGCAACGACGCGATGATGCGAGCGGCCGCCACCGCCAAGTCCGGAGGGCTGGCGGTACTGGCGGTCACCGTGTTGACCAGCCTTGATCGAGGTGACCTGGACGACCTGGGCTTCAAAGTCGACGTGGTCGACCTTGTCGAATCGCGAGCCAGGCGGGCGCTGGCCGTCGGATGCGACGGTGTTGTTTCTTCGGGTCTGGAAGCCTCCCGGTTGCGCGAGACGCTGGGGGAGAGGTTGCTGGTCATCTCGCCTGGGATCAGGCCGGTGGACAACGTCATCGCTGGCGATGACCAGAAGCGCGCGGTAACCCCGACCGATGCTTTCCGCAACGGTGCCGACTACATCGTGGTCGGGCGGCCGATCAGGACCGCCGCGGACCCGCGAGCGGCCGCCGAGCGAATTCAGGCTGAGATCGCCGAGGTTTTTCGCGACTGATCAACTGGCTAGGGTGGCCAGCAGTGCGTCGTGCAGGATCCCATTACTGGTGACCAAGCAGCCGGCCAGCAACGGTTCCCCGCCATCGAACGAGGTGGCCCGACCCCCAGACTCCCTGACGATCGCGACCACGGCCGCCATGTCCCAAATCTTCAGACAGGGCTCCGCGGCGACGTCGACGGCCCCCTCGGCGACCAGCAGGTGGGAGTAGAAGTCGCCGTAAGCCCTGCTGCGCCAGCATTCGCTGCGTAGATGATCCAGCCCGCGGTCAGCACCTAGTTCGGCCCATCCAACGTCATCGGAGTAGGAGAACGAGGCATGGGAAAGTGAACCGACCGCACTGACTTCGATGCGCCGGGCCGATCTCCCGAATTCCGACACCCAGGCTCCCGAATCTTTCAGCGCCCACCACCGACGACCGAGGCCAGGTGCCGACACCACTCCGAGGATTGGATCGCCATCGAGCATCAGACAGATGAGGGTCGCCCACACCGGCACTCGGCGCACGTAGTTCGCGGTCGCGTCGATGGGATCGATCACCCACGTGCGTCCGGCGGGCAAGGCCGATTCGGCGCCACCGAACTCTTCGCCGATGATCCGGTCAGTGGGACGCCGCTCACCGAGCATCTGGCGGATCAGATGCTCGACACCCTTGTCGGCCTCGGTGACCGGCGTGAGATCCGGTTTGCTCTCCACCCGCAGGTCGGAGGCCCCCCAGCGGGATAGTGAAATCTTGTCGGCTTCGTCGGCCATGTTGAGGGCCAGAGCCAGGTCCAGTTCCAGATCTTCTGGGTCGCCCACGGGCGACTTGTCCGGGGATTCGTTTGGCATGGCTACACGGTAGAAGCTTCGGGGGTGGCGGGTCTGCCTGAGACCACCCGATTCGGTGCCCGGTTCAACGATCGAGGTCGCCATCCAAAGCGGCGAGTATCCGACGAAGTGACTCGAGGCGTTCTGGCCGGGCCTGGTTGGAGGCCACCCATGGATCGAGACCACAGCCGGGTTCGCGGTGGGAGCAACCGCGTGGGCAATCGTCCAGGGCGGGAGCCAGGTCGGAAAACGACCTGATCACCCGGTCGCGATGAACGTGGGCCAGCCCGAACGATCGGATACCGGGCGTGTCGATGACCCATCCCCCGAATGCTTCGGGAAGACGCAAGGCCTGAACGCTGCTGGAGACATGGCGACCCCGACCGGTGGCCGCGCTGACCGCTCCGGTCGCCCGATCCGATTCGGGGGCCAAGGCGTTGACCAAAGTGGATTTGCCGACGCCGGAATGCCCGACGAGAACTGTCCGATGTCCGGCGAGCGCACGGGCAACCGGTTCGAGGTCGAGTTCACGACCCGTCTCGACGATGTCGATTCCCAGCGGCTCGTACTGACGGATCAGATCGTCGGCGGAAGCCAGATCGCGCTTGGTCAGCAGCAGCAGGGGCCGCACGCCCGCGTCGAAAGCGGCAACCAGGCAGCGGTCGATGAGTCCCGGCCGAGGGGGAGGATCCTGAAGGGCGATGACGATACCCATCAAGTCGACGTTGGCCACAATCACTCGTTCGAACGGATCGGTGTCATCGGCCGTTCTGCGCAATTCGGTGGTTCGGGGTTCGATCGAAATTACGCGGGCGAGGCGGTCGCAGCCGCCGGAAACATCTCCGTGGAGGCGCACATCGTCGCCGACCACCACCGCCCGGCGGCCCAACTCCCGGGCCTTCACGGCGGTTACGGTCGGTCCGAGGCCGTCGTCGAGAGCGCACGTGTAGCGACCACGGTCGACTGCGATGACCAGGGCCGGGCTGGAATCAGGGTAGGAGGGACGAATCTTGCTCCGGGGCCGGCTCCGACCCCCGGGTCGGTCATGTTCGGCGTGTTCGTCCCTGATCACGCAACCCCCGCAGCGAGCATGTTCGACCACAGCGTGGCGAATCCGGGCAGAGTCTTGGTGGTCGATTCGATTCCGTGGACGCGGACACCGGGCACCACCAGACCCACGATGGCTCCGAACGTTGCCATCCGATGGTCGGCGTAGCTGTCAAGATCGGCGGCATGTAGTGGTTTGGGATCGATGCGGAGTGCGTCATCGGTGACCGACACCCGACCGCCCAGACGCTCGATCTCCCGAGCCAGGGCGGCCAGTCGGTCGGTTTCGTGACCTCGGAGATGTCCGATGCCGCGCAGCCGGGAAGGGCCGGTGGCGAAGAGGCAGACGGCAGCCATCGTCGGCGTCAGCTCTCCGGTTTCACGCAGGTCCAGGTCTGCTCCGGGAATGAAATCCGGTCCGGTCAGGGTCAAGCCGGTCGGCGTCCGCACCGTTTGGGCCCCCAACTCCTCGAAGATCGTTCGGGCGGAGTCTCCCGCCTGGTTGGTGGCCTCTGGCCAGCCGGGAATGCGAACGGTTCCGCCGGCGACCATCGCCGCCGCCAGGAACACGGCCGCATTCGACAGATCCGGTTCAATACGCAGCGAGCCGAGTCGGAGCTCACCCGGTTCGACCTGCCAGCGACAGTCCCGGGGGTCCGACTGCTCGGCATTCACCCGGGCGCCGGCGGCGCGGAGCATGTCGACGGTCATGTCCAGATGCGGCCGAGACGGGATCGGATCCCCCCGGTGAGAAACGATCAGCCCCTGATCGAATCGGGCGCCCGCCAGCAACAGTCCGCTGACGAACTGGCTTGACGAGGATGCGTCAACCGCTACCTCTCCGCCGGTGACGTGTCCGGCACCCGTCACGGCGAATGGCAGCCCATCTCCGGTGACGACCACGCCCAGGGCCCTGAGAGCGCCGAGCAGCGGCCCGACCGGACGAGAACGGGCCTGACGGTCCCCCTCGAAGCGGATCTCGCCGGTGGCCAGGGCGGCCACCGGGGGGACGAACCTCATCACGGTTCCCGCCAGGCCGCAGTCGATGACCGTCGGGCCGGTCAGGGTTCTGGGTGCCACTCGAATCACTGAACGCTCACGATGGAATCCGGTACCGAGAGCAGTGAGGGCGTCCATCATCAACTCGGTGTCGCGAGCGGAGAGAGCACCTTCGATCGTCGAGGTCTCGGTCGACAGCGCCGCGATGATCAAAGCCCGATTTGTAGCTGATTTCGAACCGGGTACGTTCACCGTCGCGTCGATCGGCCGCGTGGCGGCGGGGGCGGGCCAAGGCGGAGTCATCGTCCGTCAGCGTAGTCAATCGGTGTCCCTTTCGACGGGCGAGGATGTTCGGGGAACTGCGCGGGGGACTCCGGGCGGGAATGGCCGGCCGTCGACGGGTGTTGATCGCAACGATCCGGAAAACTTCGACAGGTCCACCCGGTGGACCTCGATGTGCGTTGCGAGGAGAGACATGTTGGTCGTCGATCTGATGGCACCGGGCAGCGTGACCTTGGCGGCGTCGGTACCCTCGGTGACCATGGAAGCCGAAGAGACGCCTGCCGAGCGGCTCACTCGCTTCGAGGAGGGCGCACTGCCGCTGCTCGACACGCTGTATGCCGGTGCCCTGCGCATGACCCGCAATCCCGAGGACGCTTCCGATCTGGTGCAGGAGACCCTGGAACGGGCTTTTCGCTCTTTCCATCAATTCAAGCCGGGCACGAATCTCAAAGCCTGGTTGTTCCGAATTCTGACCAACAGCTACATCAACGGGTATCGGAAGCGGCAGCGGCAGCCGCTGCAGTCATCCACGGAGGACGTGGAGGACTGGCAGATGATGGCGGCCGAGTCGCACAGTTCGACCGGCCTGCGTTCGGCCGAGACGGAGGCTCTGGATCGCCTGCCTGATGGCGATGTCAAGCGGGCTCTGGCTGAGATTCCGGAGGACTTCCGGATTGCCGTTTACCTGGCCGATGTCGAGGGGTTCGCCTACAAGGACATCGCCGAAATCATGGGAACTCCGGTGGGAACGGTGATGTCCCGTCTTCACCGGGGTCGTTCGCAGTTGAGAGACAAACTTGCCGACTACGCGCGACAGCGGGGCCTGCCAACCGGCCCGGAAGAGCGACTCGCGCCCGCGGTGACGAAGGGGGCTGATTCGTGAATGCCGAAACCGGCGGGACACCGGCTGGGGAGACCGGATGCCCTTGTTCCGAAGCGGATGCCCACATGTGGGTGTTCCTCGACGGGGAATTGGATCAGGAACATTGCTCGCGGATCAGGGCGCACATCGAACAGTGCGCCAAGTGCGCCGAGCGCATGCGAAACGACTCTCGGCTGAAGGAGATGGTGGCCCGGGCCTGCCGCTGTGAGCAGGCCCCACCGGCCCTGCGGGTGTGGGTCGAACAACAGGTAGCGGTCTGGCGGTTTGACGCGCAGTGCTGAGTCGAGTCTCAGGCGTTGGGACGACGGCCGTGGTTCGGACGGCGGCGCTTGCGGTCGCGGCGCTTGCGGGCTTTCTTGCTCACGGATTACTCCTTCGATTGTCGGTTTCTGGCCGGCGGTAGCTGGCCTGAAGAACTGGTGGTTGTCGGTGGCCCAGCGGTCAGACGCCCAGCCGGCGGTTCAGTGCCGATAGAACGGAACGCGCCGTGGCATCTTCGCTGTCCCCCCGCACGATAGCGCTGCCGACCAGTACCTCAAACCGGGGCCGAGATCCGGGGTCATCGGTGGACAATTGCATCTGGACCACACTGATGGCGATTTCGCGGCCTGAGATCTCGACCACCTGGGCGCTCTCCAGGCTGGCTGGGGTGCCGAGCAGTTGCGCCACTGATTCGAGGGCAGCCTCGGCCACGATGCGGGTTCGGTCCCCGGCGTCGCCGGACTGGCTGGCCGACAACACCCGTCCGTGTAGCGCGAGGGTGATCGTTGCCGTAACCCGATCCCCGTCGGTGCGCAACGCGATCGAGGTCAGAGCGGGTCGGGGTGTCCCTTCGGCCAATGGTTCAGCGACCGGATCGATGGAGCGCGATCGCTCAATGAGTGACAGTGGCTTCGGTCGGGCAACACGTAGGTGATCGCGATGCTCCGGTCCGTCTGGGTCGTCCACGAGCCCACAGCATAGGCCACTAGTCTGCCGGTGTGTTTGATTCACTACTGATCGCTAATCGGGGGGAAATCGCGCGCCGGGTCATCAGGACCGCGACGCGCCTGGGAATCCGAACTGTGGCCGTCTATTCGGACGCCGACGCCGGGTTGCCCTTCGTCGCGGAGGCTGACGATGCAATTCGCATCGGCCCGCCCGCGCCGGGCGAGTCGTACCTCGATGCGGCGGCGGTATTGGCGGCCGCCAAGGAGTCAGGCGCCTCGGCGATCCATCCGGGCTACGGATTCCTGTCGGAAAACGCCGACTTCGCCGAAGCCGTTGGATATGCGGGTTTGATCTGGGTCGGGCCCAGCCCGGAGTCGATCCGGTCGATGGGCGACAAAATCGAGGCGCGGAATCTGATGGCCTCCGCCGGAGTGCCGGTGGCCCCGGGTTCGGGAGAGCCTGTGGCTGACGGAGCCGACGCCCTCCGCTGGGCCGAGCGAATCGGCTACCCGGTGATGGTCAAGGCAGCCGGTGGCGGCGGTGGTATCGGTATGGCTCCCGCCGCCGACCCCGATGCGCTCCTGGCCGCCTTCGAGACCGCACGCAGCCGGGCGGAGCGCTTTTTCTCCAATGGCGGCATCCTGCTTGAGCGTTTTGTTCCGGCGGCCAGGCATGTCGAGGTTCAGATCCTGGGGCTGGCTGACGGGCGGGTCGTGGCCGTGGGAGATCGCGACTGCTCGGTGCAACGCAGGCATCAGAAGCTTGTCGAGGAGGGACCGGCCACGGGACTCGATGAGGCCCAAAGGGACCGGATCCGTCAGGCCGCCGTCCTGGCGGGTGAGGCGGTGGACTACCGGGGGGCGGGAACGGTCGAGATGCTGCTCGACCGGGAACGAGGCGATGCCTGGTTCCTCGAGATGAACACCCGTCTACAGGTGGAGCATCCGGTCACGGAGGAGACGACCGGATTGGATCTGGTGGAGCAGCAGTTGTTGATCGCGGCCGGTTGTGAACCGACGTTCGACGCTGATAATCCGCCCGAAACCGCTGGGCATGCCATCGAGTTCCGCGTGTGCGCTGAGGATCCACGCCGATTCCTGCCGGGACCCGGGGAGATCACCGAATGGGTTGAGCCATCCGGGGTCGGGATCAGAGTCGATGC
>JAUYKX010000043.1 GCA_030699055.1 Candidatus Nanopelagicales bacterium | reverse complement strand
GTGTCAGACCTGTCGGGCCGCGGCACGACAGCGCTACTCAGCGGTGGCCGCGCCGATCCATGGCCCATGTTCGGACAAGACTCAGCCCGGCGTCACTTGAAAGCCGGGGCAACCGACCTGTCAGCCATGGCGGCAACCGGTCTTCGTCTCGACGTTGACGACGCCAGCCAACTTCGACAGGCGGTTGAGCAAGGCGTGGGCCCGGCCACAGCCTGCGCCCTCGGGCTTAGCTGAGGGCGCAGGCTTTAGGTCCCTATCGACTAGGCCTTCTTGGCCGGAGCCCGCTTAGCCGCCGGAGCCTTCTTAGCCGCCGGAGCCCGCTTAGCCGCCGGAGCCTTCTTCGCGGCCGGAGCCCGCTTGGCCGCCGGAGCCTTCTTAGCCGCCGGAGCCTTCTTCGCGACCGGAGCCCGCTTGGCCGGAGCCGCCGGAGCAGCAGGCGATTCAGCCACCGGCTCCCCTCCGATGCCCGTGGCCTGCTTCACGTTCTCGATCTGCTCCGAAGCGACCTGCCGGGCCGATTCAACCCGCTCCGTCGCCGCAGCCACTAGCGCCTCTGTACGCGCGTCCAACTCCTGGCTGACGGCCGCCAGGGTCTCCTCCAGTGCATTGATCTGCTGCTGCGCGGCATCCCGCGCCGCCTCCAGCCGGGCCTCGGCCGCAGCCGACACGGACTCGGCCGCGCTCGCCAGCGACTCGAACTTCTGCCGAGCCTTCGCGACACGCTTGTCCGCCTTTTCCTGAGCGGTTGCGATGCGCTTCTCTGTCTTGGCTCGCATTTGATCGAGACGATCCTCAGCAGCGGACACCGCCTGCTCGATCTGTTCCCGCGCGATGCTCACGCTCTCCATGGCTCGCTCGCGTGCTGAAGCAACGCGCTGACCTACTGACGCTTTCGCCGAATCCTTGCCCACGGCAGCCACCTTCTTCGCTCTCGAGTCGACCTCAGAATGTGACCGACTTGTTCAACTGATTAGTCACCCGATGATGACCAAGACGTAGGTTAGACAACATTGATCCTTCGGCGCCACCCGGCGCCCCGACTCAACGCTGCGACCCTTAATGAGCCCTCAGCCCGTTCGAGGCAGGAACGCGGGACGACGGTCCTCGAAGGCGGCAATCGTGTCCGAATGCCGCAAGGTCACGGCGACGTCGTCCAGTCCCTCCAACAAGCGCCACCTGACGTAGTCGTCCAGGTAGAACGGCTCGTCGACCCCTTTGGCGACCACCCGCATCCGGTGAAGGTCCACGGTGACTTCCGCGCCCGGCTCGGCCTCAAGTAGCGCCCACAGCCGCTCAACCACACCGTGATCAACCTGAGCGGTCAGAAGACCGGCTTTGCCCGCATTGCCCCGGAAGATGTCGGCGAACCGACTGGAGATCACGGCCCGAAAACCGTAGTCCCGCAACGCCCACACCGCGTGCTCCCGCGAAGACCCGGTGCCGAAGTCCGGCCCGGCGACCAGCACGCTCGCCTGGGAAAAAGCCTCGTGGTTGAGCACGAAATCCTCTTGCTGGCGCCATTGAAAAAACAACGCATCGTGGTAGCCGGTCCGAGTGATCCGTTTGAGGAACTCGGCCGGGCAAATCTGATCGGTGTCGACGTTGCTCGCCCGCAGCGGTGCCGCAACCCCCGTGTGTCGTTCGAACTTCTCCATCACCACTCCCTGCTGTTGGCTGGCGAAACCCAGTCGGATCGTTCCGATGCCGCTGATCGAATCTCAGTCGAGATCCGTCGGCGCTGACAAGTAGCCCCGAACCGCGCTCGCGGCGGCGACCTGGGGCGACACCAGGTGAGTCCGGCCACCTGGGCCCTGCCGACCCTCGAAGTTGCGATTCGACGTCGATGCCGAACGTTGTCCGGGCTCGAGTTTGTCCGGGTTCATTCCCAGACACATCGAGCACCCGGCCTCACGCCATTCGGCCCCGGCCACCCGGAAGATCTCGTCAAGGCCCTCCGACTCTGCCGCCCGCTTCACCCGAACCGAACCGGGCACAACGAGCATCCGAACTCCGGTAGCCAGACGCCGTCCCCGCAACACAGCGGCGGCGGCCCGAAGATCCTCGATCCTCCCGTTCGTACACGACCCCAGGAAGACCACGTCGATCGGCACTTCACGTAGCGGAGTACCCGGGGTCAACCCCATATAGTCCTGTGCCCGCTCGGCAGCCAAGCGTTCCACCGGGTCGGCGTACGACCGCGGATCGGGAACTTCACCTGACAGAGGCGCCGCCTGACCTGGATTCGTTCCCCAGGTCACAAATGGGGTCAGGCTCTCCGCATCGATCGAAACCTCAGCGTCGTATTCCGCGTCGTCGTCGCTCGCCAACGCACGCCAAGCCCGAACCGCGTGGTCCCAGTCAGCCCCTTTCGGGGCATGGGGGCGACCGGCCACATAGTCGAAGGTCACCTCATCGGGCTCGATCATGCCCGCCCGGGCACCAGCCTCGATGGACATATTGCACAACGTCATTCGCGACTCCATCGACAAGCCGCGAACCGCATCGCCCCGAAACTCCAGCACGAAGCCCTGGCCACCGCCAGTTCCGATCTCGGCGATAACCGCCAGGATCAGATCCTTGGCGGATACCCCTTCGGGCAGCCGCCCGTCGATGTTGACGGCCATCGTCCGGAAAGGTCGCAGCGGCAGCGTCTGGGTGGCCAGCACATGTTCGACCTCGCTGGTTCCGATGCCGAACGCCAGAGCGCCGAACGCCCCATGGGTGGAGGTGTGCGAGTCCCCGCACACGACGGTCATTCCGGGCTGGACCAGACCCAACTGCGGTCCGATCACGTGAATTACCCCCTGATCAACGCTGCCGAGCGAGTAGATCGGAACACCGAACTGCGCGCAGTTGGCCCGCAGGGTGTCGACTTGTGCCCTCGACACCGGATCGGCGATCGGCTTGTCAATGTCGGCAGTGGGAACGTTGTGATCCTCGGTGGCCAAAGACAGGTCCGGGCGACGCACCCCGCGACCCGCCTGCCTCAGCCCGTCGAACGCCTGCGGACTCGTCACCTCGTGCAACAGGTGCAGGTCGATGTACAACAGGTCGGGCTCCCCCTGCGCCGACCTGACCACGTGGGCATCCCAGACCTTGTTCGCCAGAGTCCGTCCCATTTGCTCCTCCTGACCCGGCGTCGGCACCCTGACGGCCCACTGAACGCCATCACGGGTGGCGTCTCACAATGCGAGACGACATTGTCGCTTCGTGGACAATTCTACGAGCGGCGTCGGAGTGGTGGACAAGGTGGCCTTGATCCTCGATGTCCTGGCCGCGGGCCCGGCCGGTCTGTCCGACCTTTCCGCGACGACCGAACTGCCCCGCCCCACCGCGCATCGCCTGGCCAGGGCACTGGAACACCACGGCCTGGTCGGCCGCGACGAGGCCGGCCGGTTCGTACTGGGGGTGCGGATCTCGGAGCTGGCAGCCTGCCGTTCATCGGACCCACTGCTCCCTCTTGCCGGTCCCATCCTCGCCTCGCTGCGGGATCTGACCGGGGAAAGCGCGCAGTTGTACCAACGCCAGGGCGAAGACCGGGTTTGTGTGGCAACAGCCGACCGGGAGTCGGGCCTGCGCGACACGGTGCCGGTCGGTGCGGTCTTGTCCATGCAGGCCGGCTCGGCAGCCCAGGTGCTGCTGGCGTGGGAGACACCCGACGAGATCGACCGTGGACTGCAGCGTGCCCGGTTCGATGCCGCCTCGTTGTCCATCGTTCGCCGACGTGGCTGGGCGCAGAGCGTCGCCGAGCGGGAATCCGGTGTCGCCAGCGTTTCGGCGCCGGTCCGGGGTCCAGGTGGTCGGGTCATCGCCGCCATCTCGGTTTCCGGTCCAATCGATCGACTGACTCGAGCCCCCGGCCGGTCCCACGCGGCCAGCGTCGTCGCCGCCGGAGGTCGGCTGTCGGAGGCTGTTCAGCGCGTGCGCTTGCCCGCCTTGCCCGGCCTCCCCGCCTTGCCCGGCTTACGCCCCGGCCGAACCGGGTCATTGCGGAAGGGATTGCGTCGACTGTGAATGAATCCGCCCACATGGCGCGGGCCGTAGGCCCCGAAAGCTGACTTGCCATTCCATCGGTAGATGTGTCGACCGCTGGGGACGGCGTTCTGCTCGACCGTGCGGATTGCCTTGCGTGTCACCTGGTCGACCACGGCGACGTGCTGGTACGAGCCACCCAACTCGACCAAGACATCTCCTGGCACGGGAACGTAGCCGCTTCCGTTTCGATGGAACACGATCTTGCCGCCATACAGGCGGCCGGGACGCAGTCCGTAGATGTTCGACAATGAACCCCAGCCACGCGAGCTGTACAACCGAGTCGCCAACTCCGTGCACTGCCTGCCCCGGAGCACGTCAACGCCCCTGCCCCTCAGCCAGCGGCGACCGGAAACCATGGCCCCGCCCGCTCGGGCAACTCGGGTCTCCGTGGTCTCGGGCGCCATCGGCGCCGCAGCCACATCGGCCCGCGAACCTACCGAAGCCTCGGCCGCCGAGGGGATGGCGACCATGGCTGTCGCGGCTACCGCCGCAGCGATTGCCGGGATCAATATTCGGGTCATTGGTCGTTTGGATTGCTTCGCCGGGCCCCCGCACCGGACTGTCTGAAAATTGGCCATTGGTCGACCATGAGCGTCTTACGCCAAAGGCAACAGGACGAAGCTCACGCCAGAACTATCACAAAATAGGACACAACAGGCATCCCGAGTCCCGCATATAGATCAACTTCCGGATCACGTCGACCTGTGCACCGAATCGGCCGCCGAAACAATCCCCCAACAAGCCGCCGAAGTTAGACGCTGAAATCCGGTTCGGCCCAACCCAGATACTGCAAACCCCAGATGGCCTGAATCGTCGCGAAATCCACTATCCAGGCTCGGCCGGTCCCGAGAACGTCGACCGAAACCAACATGTTGTTGCCCAAGGACAGAGCGACGTGATTCGGACCCCAGAACATCAATACCCCGGGAGGAGCCACGGTATTTGGTGAGCGCCGCTTCGACTCGGGCACGGCATTCCAGTGGGAGATGGCTGTCGGATGACCACTTGACCATCCATAAGCAATCGTGACGAAGTTGAGGCACAGGTAGAACCAGTTCTTCATCGGGTTGATCGTCTGAGCGATCGCCCACTGTTGGGCCTCGCGGCAGGACTTCGGGTTCTTGACGCCTGGGAAGTCGCAGTCACCCACCGGGTAATCGGTGAACCGTTTGGCCACCGATTCGGCGCTCGCTTGCCCGCTGGCCAGACCAAGGGTGGCCCGAGCCGTGTCAATGTTCAGTCGAACCAGGTTGTACGCCGACTCCGCCGCGGCAACGCTTTGGTCGGCCAGCCGCTTGTCTGCTTCCGCCCGGGTGAGCGCCTCGGCCAGAATTGGATCGGCGGGCTTCGGTGCCGGCTCGCTGTCAACCGCGTCTGTCCCTACCGGCCCATTTCCGCCTCTGCCGTCCTCACCGACATCAGCAACCGGGATCACGGCAGAACTGAGTCCGCGCAGCCCGCCACCGTCCGTCTCCGCTTCTTCGGGTGCGACAAGGGTCGCCTGGTTGCGCAGTGATTGCAACCGCTCGGCCGCCTGTCGCTGGGCTCGCCGGGCGGCATCCAACTCCCGCTGAGCACCTGCCAAGTCCGCCTCGGCTGTCGCCAGCTGCTTCTCGGCTGCGGCGTAGACGACGGACATGTCGACCATCGGCGGCTGCTTCTTCTCGGGCTTCTTCTCCTTTTTCTTCTTACGTTTCTTCTCACGATCCTGCTCGTCTTGAGCCTGATCCTGCTCGTCGTCAGATTCGCCGGCACCCGGTTTGGTCGGTTTGGCCGGTTTGGTCGGCTTGGGCGGCTTGGGCGGCTGGCCCGGCGGCGTCGAAGTCGAACTGTCGGAAGGCTCGGGAGTGGGCGACGGCGTGTTGGTCGGCGTTTCGGACGAAGTCGGGCTGGGACTCAACGTCGGCGAAGGCGAGGAGCTCGTGCCAGTCGACGGGCTCGCCTGTACCGCCATCGACGGAGCCGCAATCAGGGCGGCCGCCGTCACCATCGCCAGGAAGACCCGCTTGCGGATGACCTGGGTTAGCCGTCCCTCAGGTGCGACTTTTACCACTTGTTGTCCCTCATGTTGCATTCGACCCTCCGCCGCGAAACCCTACGGCCTAGGCGTGATCGAGTCCTGCCATCGACGCCGAACAGCCTCAAGTCGGCCGTTCGACCGATGCTGGAAGGGGTTTCGCCACCGGCACGACTACGTTGGGTAACGGTCCGCGAGCTAGAAGGTCTCCGGACGGTATTCACGCAGTCTCAACTGTGAACCGAGTGAGGCGACACCGATGGCCAACGAAACTTCCGAAGAAGCCCACCAACACGAGCACCTG
>JAUYKX010000041.1 GCA_030699055.1 Candidatus Nanopelagicales bacterium | reverse complement strand
CCGGAGGGCGGGCTGACGGATGACCAATAGCGCGAAATCCGTCGGCTCAAGGCCCGGATGGAATCCGAGCGCTTGCCCCGGGGCGCCGATCCGTCGCATCATCTAAAACTGGGTCGGGGAGGCCTGTCCGACGTGGAGTGGGTCGTGCAGATCCTGCAGTTGAACCACGCGCACCGCTACCCTCGTATGCGCACGACCGAGACCCTGGCCGCACTGCAAGTGGCGGTCAATGAGGAACTGGTGGAATCGGCGGACGGACAGATTCTCGCTGATGCTTGGAGAACAGCCACCGGTATCCGCAATGCGATCACTTTGGTGACCGGGCGATCTTCGAACGTCTTGCCTTCGGATCCGCGGGTCGTCGCGGGGGTGGCACATGTGCTGGGCTACCCGGTAGCCGATCGTGGGCTGCTGATGGAGGACTATCTGCGGGTCAGCCGCCGGGCTCGAAACGTGATGGAACGGCTGTTCTACGGGTGGGAGTGAATCCCGGTTCGTTCAGGTCGGTCGGCCAGCTCGATCGCCAACTCGATCGGTCAGATGATTGACCACGCCTCCGTCAGCACCCGGCGCAGGATCGCCTCGATTTCGTCGAACTCCGGTTGGCCGATGATCAATGGTGGCGCGAGTTGAATCACCGGATCGCCCCGGTCGTCGGCGCGGCAGTACAGTCCGGCGTCGAACAGGGCTCGGGACATGAATCCACGCAGCAGGCGCTCTGATTCGTCGGCGTTGAACGTCTGCTTCGTGGCCCGGTCCTTCACCAGTTCAATGCCATAGAAGTAGCCGGCCCCCCGGATGTCACCGACTATGGGCAGGTCCAGCAGGCGTTCCAAGGAGGCACGAAAGGCCTGTTCGTTCGCCCTGACGTTTTCGATCACCCCGCCTTGATCCAGTAGGTCAAGGTTGGCCAGGGCTACCGCAGCGGCCACCGGATGGCCGCCCCAGGTGTATCCATGAAGAAAGGTGTTGGTTCCGCGGGAGAACGGTTCGAATAGACGGTCGCTGGCGATCATCGCTCCCATAGGCGCATATCCGGAGGTCATCCCTTTCGCGCAGGTGATGATGTCCGGGGTCACTCCGAACCGCTCGCAGGCGAACATCGCACCGATGCGACCGAACGCGGTGATCGTCTCATCGGCGACCATTAGGACGTCGTACTTGGTGCAGATCTCGCGGACCGCCGCCAGATAGCCCGGCGGTGGAGGGAAGCAACCGCCCGAGTTCTGCACAGGTTCGATAAACACTGCCGCGACTGATTCGGGTCCTTCAAATTCGATGGCCTCGGCAATGCGATCGGCGGCCCAGCGACCGAAGGCCACTTCATCGTCACCGTGCTGCGGCGCTCGGTAGAAGTTGGTGTTCGGCACTTTGTGCGCGCCGGGGACGAGAGGCTCGAAGGCGTGTTTGGCGGCTGGGATCCCAGTAAGGCTCAGGGCTCCGTGAGGAGTGCCGTGATAGGCGACAGATCGGCTGATGACCTTGTATTTACCCGGTTTGCCGGTGATCCGGAAATACTGTTTCGCCAGCTTCCAGGCGGTCTCGACCGCTTCTCCTCCGCCCGACGTGAAAAAGACCCGGTTGAGATCCCCCGGAGCCAGGTGAGCGAGGCGTTCGGCCAATTGAATCGCTTTTGGGTGGGCATATGACCAGATGGGGAAGAAGGCCAGTTCCCGCGCCTGCCGGGCGGCCGCTTCCGCCAGTTCCTCCCGACCATGTCCAACCTGGACCGCGAAAAGGCCAGCAAGGCCGTCGAGGTAGCGACGTCCCTGATCGTCCCAGACGTAAGCCCCTTGCCCCCGCACGATGACCGGAACGTGCTCGCCGGTCTGGTAGGACGAGTGGCGAGTGAAGTGCATCCAGAGGTGCCGACGAGCGGACTCGGCGAGTGGGTCCGGCCCGGGTTCGGCCACGTACTGCGGGGTGGTACTCATGATTTCTCCACGAATCCGAACATGGGGTCAGAATGGCACCGATATGGCCCGACCGGCTCGTTGGGCGGCATGAACGTTCACCCGGGCCGTTGCGACGACTGGCCGTCGGAGGGCTGGACCACTAGCCTCGCGTTGAACATCATTCCGGGGAGGCGCGCAAAATGATCGAGGTCAAGAATCTGATCGCCGGCCGACAGGTGGCGGGTTCGGGCGGTACGAGCAATCTGGTCGACCCGACCACGGGTGAGGTTTTCGGCAGCGCGCCGGTCTCTGGTCAGGCTGAGCTGGATGCGGCATACGACGCGGCGTCGACCGCCTTTCCGGGCTGGCGGGACTCCACGCCGGGGGACAGGCAGTCAGCGCTATTGCGAATAGCCGACCTGGTGGAGCGGCATGCGGAAGAGCTGGTCGCCCTGGAGTCGCTTAACACGGGCAAGGCCATCGCGATCACAACCTCGGAAGAAATCCCGCCGATGGTGGATCAGATTCGGTTCTTCGCCGGCGCCGCTCGGGTACTCGACGGGCGTTCCGCCGGTGAGTACATGGCCGGGTTCACTTCGTTCATCCGGCGGGAACCGGTTGGTGTGGTCGGCCAGGTAACTCCCTGGAACTACCCCCTGATGATGGCGGTGTGGAAGTTCGCCCCCGCCAT
>JAUYKX010000040.1 GCA_030699055.1 Candidatus Nanopelagicales bacterium | reverse complement strand
TCATCGCGAAACGATTCCCGCCGGTTCCGCCGCTAGTGATGAACGCCATAGGAATGTCGATCGGCGCGGTGATCCTTTTGGCGCTGTCGTTCGCGTCGCGCGAGGCGCATTCGGCCCCTAGGCAGATCACCACCTGGCTCAGCCTCGCCTACCTGGTATTGGTCGGCTCCATCGCGACGTTCATTACATACCTGTTCGTGCTTCGGCGCTGGACGGCGTCGGGCACGTCGTACATGTTCGTGCTCGCCCCGGTGGTGGCAGTGGTGTTCGCGTCCCTGTTCCAGGGCGAGCGGATCACCTTCCGGCTAGTTGCCGGTGGGACCTTGGTCATCGCCGGCGTCTACGTGGGCGCTCTCCTTCATATCGGGAAGGCCAAGGTCTCCGAGCGTCGCACGGAATTGGCCCCCACTGCGGCCGCAGCCCAGGCGGCTCACGCAGAGCTGTCAAATTTCCCCGCCGACTGCATTCGCTGTCCCTGAACCGCCGAAGCCGAACCATGTCGTCGCGGGCGCTATTGCTCGAGGGCCCGCTCGCCACCATCACACCCCGCTCACTGGTCCACCATGGTGTGTGGTCGGCAGGAAGAGCCTGTCGATGCACTTGAGGGTGCGACCGGTTCACCGCCCACCCCGCTTGCGGCTCGACCGCCAATTTCAGTGTCGCGGGAACCGGTCGACCAGGACGTGCCGACTGGCGATAGGGCTGAGCGCCATAGAGCGCCGATCAGTGAGCTTCCGGCAGTCACTCCTGAACCCGGACAGGTGCGGACCGGAGGACGAGCAGCGAGGAGGCTGAACGTGCAGGAGTTGACTGAGCGGTTCGGTGGTGTGGACTGGGCGAACGACGGCCACGCCGTATGCGTCGTGGACATCGACGGGATGGTGGTCGACGAGTTCGAGGTGACAGACAGCGGCGATGGGCTTGTCGGCATGTGCCGGCGCCTGAAGAGGTCGGGTGTTCGCCGAACGGCGATCGAACGTCCTGACGGAACGGTGGTCGACGCTCTGATCGGCGCCGGTTTCGAGGTGGTGGTCGTGACGTCGAGGTCGGTCAAGGGTTTGCGCACCCGCTACGGCGCCTCAGGCAACAAGTCCGACCGGACCGATGCCTACGTCCTGGCGGACTGTCTCCGCACCGACGGGCACCGGTGGGCGAGCCTCCAACCGGACTCGCCGGCCACGGTCACACTCCGGGCCCACGTCCGGGCCCGCAAGGACCTGGTGGAGCATCGGGTAGCGATCGCCAACCAGCTGCGTGCCCATCTCAAGATCGTGTTCCCCGGCGTCGTCGGGCTGTTCTCAGACCTCGACAGCCCAATCTCGCTACGGTTCCTCAAACGGTTCCCATCGGCCACCAAGGCCGAATGGCTGTCCGAGAAGCGACTCGCCGCCTGGCTCGGCACCCAAGGCTACGGCGGACGGCGCACAGCCGCCGACCTTCACCGGCACCTGACCGAAGCGCCCCGTGGGCTGGCCGGTGACGAAGGCGACCGACGCAGCACTGTCACCTCGGCGTTCGTGGCCATCCTGACGGCCATCGATACTGAGATCAAGGGCCTCAACCGGCGCATCAGCGACCTGTTGGACGCCCACCCCGACGGCCACATCTTCCGATCCCTCCCCCGGGCCGGCACCATCCGCGCCGCTACCCTCCTCGCCGAGATCGGCGACTGCCGAGCCCGCTTCCCCGAACCCGAAGCCCTCGCCAGCCTCGCCGGGGTCACACCATCCACCCGCGCCTCGGGCAAGCATCGGGCCGTCACCTTCCGATGGTCCGCCAACAAGAAACTCCGAGCCGCCATCTGCGACTTCGCCGGCGACACCCCCAACGGCAACGAATGGGCCCGGCAGCGCTACCAGCAGCTCCGAACCGACGGCAAGAGCCACCCCCACGCCGAACGCATCCTCGCCCGTACCTGGACCCACATCATCTGGCGCTGCTGGCAAGACCACGTCCCCTACGACCCCACCCAACACGGCGCCCTTCAACGCCTCCAAACCACAACCGACTTGACATAGGGCTACTGAAATCCGATGTGCCTCATTGGGTTCCTGTCCGGCTAGCTGCTTGCTATTTCTCTTTATGAAGGCTTGCCGCGGCTGCCAATGTGATTTGTTCGATCGGAATCGGAATAGAGGACTCCGGCATCGGTTCATGAGCGGACAAGTCGTCTTGGATACGATCACGAAACTCTCTCATGTCCCGGTGAGTGCGGTCAGCTCTCATCTTGATCATCGCCCTGGCCAGTGAGCGTTTCAGGAGCGTTCCGGTTGGCCTGGTGACAGTCTGGTCGAGCTTCGTTCCCTCCTCGGTCGGAGTGAGCCGGAAGTCGATCAGAATCTGGGTTGGTCGGCCCGGGAACGGCATTTGCTGTCGTAGCAGAACACGTTCAAAGGGTTTCCACTCCAGGACCAGTTGAGGAATAATCATCTTGCCGTGATAGCACCGATAGGTGCTGCCCTCGCCAATTCGGCCCGATTGCCGGTCGAGGATCTCTTGGCGGTCATCTCCACTTAGGAGATTCCGGAACTCGGATTGGTTGAGGTAATCCCACACCAGCTCTGGAGGCATAGAGATCTCCGTCGAGACTGTTATCAAAACCTCATCGGGACTATACGTGACCAGCTCGTCATCCCTTCTAGCCTCATACACAGGGTGCATGTCCCTAATCCAAACTGTAACTTGTCCAAAGTCCGGGACTGTCTCTTGGTGATCGACCATCTCCTGGATTGTTGTATCGAGCCCGAGAGCCTCGATCGCCGCCTCGGTGCAGAGAACGTAAGCGCGGATACCCGTCTCGGCGGTTACCGAGTTCTTCAGGAGTCGGTGGATGAGGTTGACGTCGGTGCCCAGCAGCTGGTTTATCCCCCCGATCCGCTGTAGGACGAATGCCCCGAAATGGATGAAGAATTTGAGGTCGAGCGATTTGACGTTTACGCAGGCGTTGCATCCGCAGGTGTTGTTCAACACCATCAATCCGATCGCCCGCCGAAAGGCCACATAAGTCTCCTCGACGCTCTCCAAGAAGGTCTGGCCACTTACCAAACCAGCCTCAAGGGCATAGCTCATAACGGCGTCGCCCTCCAGTTGGGCAACCACAAGGGGAGAGCGGGTATGTTCGACGAGAAGCTCAAGCAAATCGGTCAACGTGCCTTGCGCATGCTCCAGCTCAGACCCGCTCAGATAGGCCGTGTAACCAGTTATGTCCGCAATCAGGATGAAGCCGCGGTGTTCCACCTCAAAACCCTAGCCCCACAAAGAAGTCCCGGTAACCCGCTAGGGGCGTCGGCCCTGTCGAAGCGGGACCTGGGTGGCATCGACGTCACGGTGGCCCTCATCTAGGGCCGAGACGACAGAGTGATGAAAGGGGGGATCGCCGAGTCGGCACATACCAGATTCGGATGGCCGCTCCATGTGATCGAGGACAGCGGCCATGCTCCGTGCTGGGACCACCCGGACATCTTCGCAGAGACCCCCCAAGCCATCATCGCCCGCTGAAGACAGACGCTCGCCATGGCCTCTGGGCTGAAGCCTTCGATCCACTCCAGCAACGTGTCACGAGCACGCCCGCGCATAACACTGTCCCCTGGTGGGGCGGACGCACCCTGCAGTTCGACTACGCATGAGCCCGAAAGTGGGGTCGATGTCGCTGTGTGAGAATCGGCGTTAGCGTGCGAGTGATGCGTCAGACCATCCGCTTCTGCTCGTCCGCGGACGGAGTCGGTCTCGCGTTCGGGGTGCATGGGCGAGGGCCGCCGCTGGTTCGAGTGGCTACGTGGTTGACCCACTTGCAGTACGACTGGGACAGTCCGCTCTGGCGCCACTGGCTTGACGGTCTTGCTGAGGGTCGCACGCTGGTGAGGTACGACGAACGGGGCTCGGGGCTCTCCGATCGCGACGTGACCGATTTCTCGCTCGACGCCTGGGTCGCGGATCTGGAGGCCGTCGTCGATGCGGCCGGCCTGGAGCGGTTCTCGCTCCTTGGACTATCGAACGGCGGGGCCGTCGCGATCGCGTATGCAGTCCGCCACCCGGAGCGGGTGAGTCATCTCGTCCTGTGCGGCGCCTTCTCGCAGGGGCGGTTGCGGCGCGACCCGTCATCGAAGGCGCGAGGCGAAGCGGAAGCCCTGCTGGCCATGATCCGGGCCGGTTGGGGCCGGGCCAACCCGGCGTTCCGACGTGCGTTCACGACGTTGTTCGTCCCGGACGCAACTCATGAGCAGATGGAGTGGTTCGACGAGCTGCAGCGAATCTCGGCGACGCCAGAGACGGCAGCTCTGCTGCGGCTGGCGCGGGAAGAGATCGACGTCACGGATCTGGTTGGTCAGGTCGTCACGCCGACGCTGGTGCTTCACGCCCAGGATGACGCCGCCGTGCCGTTCGAGCAGGGACGAGGGATCGCGTCCGCCATTCCCGATGCGCGCTTCGTGCCGGTGCCGGGCCGGAACCACATCCTCC
>JAUYKX010000037.1 GCA_030699055.1 Candidatus Nanopelagicales bacterium | reverse complement strand
ACACCATTGATAGTCTCCGAACCGATGCGATAACCAAGCATCAACAGATGGATCCGCCCGGAACCAGTGATGGTTCTGCGCACACCCCAGGGCTTGGGGCAAGCTCCGCCACAAACGGCGCTGCGCGTGTAAATTCCGGTGATCCGGTAGCGCGAACCACCCGACCTGGCGCCAGCCTGCCTGGCGAACGCCAGGCACGGGAATCCCACGACTTCAGTCGTGGGTGGACGTCAAAGTGAGAAGCAGCGGGATGTGCATGATTACGCCACGTTTGACCGTTTGATGGCGCAGTGGAATTCGAGGGCCTGGAGCTGCTGGGACCGTGACACGGTCAGCAGGTCGGCGCTGCGGGTCAGCGGGATGGTGGGCTTGTCTGCGTCCATCAAGTCGAACTCCTCGACGGGTTCGAGTAGTCGACCCGTGTCGATCACCGGATGGGTGGGACTGCCGCCGTGGAAACTGATGCGGCGGAGGTGTGCCTAACCACGACGACCCCGTGACCAGCAGACGATCAGCCTGCTCTACTGAGGTCCCGGCCCGGATCTACGCCCACCTCTTCGCGAACGTTCTCGACCGCGTTGCCAAATCGGTAACCCCATACACCGGAACCCGGGAATCCGGCTTCAACCGAGGATTCCCACCCAAGAGCTGAGAGGGACAAAGACCATGGAAAACGCAAACCCACAGGCCAGAGGCCAGAGGCCAGAGGCCAGAGGCACAATCGATCGTGGAGCCGCCTCGGGGAATCGAACCCCGGACCTACGCATTACGAGTGCGTTGCTCTGCCATCTGAGCTAAGGCGGCGCGTCACCGACGGCGGGAGTCGGCGTGCGGCCAGGAGTCTAACCGGCCCGGCGAACTGTTGTCGGTGGGGTGCTCGGCGAGATGCCAGGGCAGTGGCTACTCGTAATGAGACCGGATTGCCGTTCTTGCCTGTGATCAGCAGCGTTGCCCGTCAGGCGGTAGTTGGCCGGTGGTCAGGAACGTGTCGGCGACCCGGTCGACGCACGCGGAACCTCGTCGGTACGCGGTGTGTCCGTCGCCCTCCCAGATCAGCAGAGAGGAATTGGCGAGCATCGCCGCGAGCTGCTCGGCCCAGGGGAACGGCGTGGCCGGATCGTAGGTGGTTCCGATGACCAGGATCGGACCGGAACCGTTCGCGCTGACCGGCCCCGGCCGCTCGGTCGCCGGAGCGGGCCAGGTCGCACAGGGGAGATTGCCCCAGGCGAAGTACGCGCCGAAGGTGGGGGCGGCGGCCGACCATTCAGCAGCCAACCGATCTGTCTCGTCCACCCCTGCCCGATCATCGTGATCAAGGCAATTCACGGCATAGAGCGCATCGAACGCGCTATCCGTGTACTTGCCGCCACCTTGGCGCCCGAAGAACGCGTCAACAAGGTCGATCATCGGTCCGGCATTTCCGGCCAGACCCGCCCGCAGCACCCGGCGCAAATCCGGCCAACCGTACGACGGCTCATACAGTGCCCCGAGCAAGCCGACCTGGGCCAACGGTCGCGTCAGTTCCCGATTGCCATGGCGAATCGGTCGGGCCGCCAGCTTGCGCAGCCACCGATTGATCACCGCGATTCCAGCCTCGCGCCCGGCCGCGCTGCCCATCGCCTTGCCAACCCGCCGCGACAGGGGGCAATCGCTGCGGCGAAGACAGTCGGACACGAACCGGCCCAACGCCAGTTCGAAACCCTCGGCCTGCCCGCGAGCCAGTTCAGCCAGGGTCAGGGTGGGCACAATCGCGCCGTCCAGCACGAACCGGCCGACGCGGTCGGAGAACTGCGCCGCATACTTCGCCCCGATGAAAGTCCCGTAGGAGCGGCCGAGGAAGTTGAGCCGATCATCGCCTGCCAACTGACGCAGGATGTCCAGGTCTCGCACAGTGGCCGCAGTCCCGATATTCGGCGTCAGGGCCGGCGACAAGGCCTGGCAGCCCGCCCCGAAGGTGGCGGCTTCCCGAGCCACCGCCGCCGGGTCGGCGTGCGCGTCCGGTTGTCCCAAAGTTGCGAGCATCTTGTCGGTCTGGGATCCGGTAAGGCATCTGATCGGCGCGCTCTCGCCGACTCCTCGCGGGTCAAAACCGATCACGTCGAAGTGAGCAAGCACCTTCGGGTCGAAGGCATCGCGCGCGGACCGCGCGTAACGCACTCCCGACGCTCCCGGCCCGCCTGGGTTGACGAACAGCGAACCGATTCGGCGTGCGGGATCGGCGGACGGAAGACGGATCAGGGACAGCTGGATCCGCTCCCCGCCGGGTTGGTCGTAGTCGAGCGGAACGTCAGCCTTGGTGCAGGTGAACCCACTGCCGCAGGGTTGCCAGTCGAGTCGCTGGTCGTAGTAGCGGGACAGGACCGGGTCAACTCCCGGCGACGTCGCGGAAGGCGTCGCGGGCGACGACCCCGTATCAGGCCCGCAGCCTGTTCCCGCAGCCGCGAGGGCGACCACCGACAGCAGCGCGGCCGCCGCCACCCGCCACCGGCCGAACCCGGTCGGGGCCTCTTGGTCGCGCGCACCGATCCGGCTGATCATCCCGCTGCGCTCATCCCGCTCGGTGGAGCTTCGCCCGCAACGAGGGATCCCACAATTCGACCATCAATGCCTCGACAGCGAGTTGCGGAGCGACATTGGCCACCAGCGCCCGGCGGGCCTGTTCGATGGCCTGCACCCGCAGCATCGTCCCAACCAACGTCTCGGCCGCTGCCACCCGACGCAACTCGGCCGCCATCTCCTCGTTGACCAACTCAAGGCCAGCAGACCCGTCCGGACCCTCATCGGCAGACCCGGTCAACAGCGCCAGCAGATCCCGGTAATACGACAGCAGGTCCAACATCATCCGGTCCAACTCGTCGCGCTGGGTTCTGGTCCGCCGCGACGACTGCCTGGTCTCGAGCTCTTT
>JAUYKX010000032.1 GCA_030699055.1 Candidatus Nanopelagicales bacterium | reverse complement strand
GCATCGGAAGCCTCTGGATCGGTCGTCACCTGGATTGGTTTGTTGTTGCTGCTGGCGGCGTGCGGAAAGTCGGCTCAGCTGCCGCTGCAGTCGTGGTTGCTCGATGCCATGGAGGGCCCGACTCCGGTTTCGGCCCTGATCCACGCGGCAACCATGGTCACGGCCGGTGTCTACCTGATCGTGCGGAGCAATTTCATCTTCGACCTGTCTGCGGACGCGCGAACTGCCGTCTGGATCGTCGGCGGGCTGACCCTGCTTGCCGGAGCGATCATCGGATGCGCGAAGGACGACATAAAGAAAGCGCTCGCCGGCTCGACCATGAGTCAGATCGGCTACATGATTCTCGCTGCCGGTCTCGGCCCCATCGGTTACGTGTTCGCCATCTTCCATCTGTTGATGCACGGCTTCTTCAAGGCGGATCTGTTCCTCGGCGCCGGTGCCGTGATGGAGGGGATGCACGAACAGCTGAACATGCGCCGGTTCGGCGCCCTGCGCACGGTGATGGTGGTCACCTGGATCACGTTCTCCTCCGCTTGGCTCTCGATCATGGGTGTGCCGCCATTCTCGGGCTTTTTCTCGAAGGACAAGATCATTCAGGTTGCTTTCGGCGTCGGGTGGTTACCTGGCTTGGCTGCGCTCTTCGGTGCGTTGTTGACTGCGTTCTACATGACCCGGATCTGGACCATGACTTTCATGGGTCGAGCCCGGTGGACGAAGGACAACGAACATCCGCGGGAAGCGACCCCGTCCATGCTCATTCCGATGATTGTGTTGGCGCTGCTGGCCTTCGGGGCCGGTGCGGTCCTCGCGTATCAGGATGCGATTGTCGGCTGGTTGACCCCGGTGACCGGATATGCCGAGGCCGAGTTGCCGATCAACGTCCACATCATCGAGGTGGCGACTTTGGTGTTGGTGGTCATCGGAGCGGTTGCCGCGTACCTGCAGTACCGGCGAGATGTGCCGCTGTCGCCACCTCAGCATGTGACGCCTTTGACGGTGGCCGCTCGCAAGAATCTCTACGGAGACGCATTCAACGATGTGGTGTTGGTTCGTCCCGGGCAGTGGCTGACCCGCCTGTTGGTGTTTTCCGACAACCGGGGTATTGACGGTGTGGTCAACGGGCTGGCCGCCCTGCTCGGTGGAACCTCGAGCAGGCTACGCCGCTGGCAGACCGGATTTGTGCGTTCCTATGCCCTGACGATGATCGGAGGCTCGGCCATCTTGATCGCAGTCGTGCTACTGGTGAGGATGTGATGTCGCGATGACTTCTTTCCCGTGGCTGACCGTGATCGGTGCCGTCCCGTTGGTCGGGGCCGTGGTGTTGATGCTGCTACCAAAAGGGGCCGCCCAGGCAGCCAAGATCGTGGCACTGTTGTTCAGCTTGGTGGCGCTGGGCCTGGTCGTGGCGCTCGCCCTTCAGTTCAACCCCGACTCCGCGGAAACCTTCCAGTTCACCGAGCAACATGAATGGATCAAGTCCTTCGGGATTTCCTATGCTCTCGGCGTCGACGGGATCAGCCTGGTTCTGATTGCGCTCAGTGCGATCCTGGTGCCCTTGGTGATCATCGGCGGCTGGAACGACGCTGATTCGGCCCGAGGGTCCGTCAAGGCCTATTTCGCCTGGATGCTGGTACTCGAGACCCTGATGATCGGCGTATTCGCGGCTCTGGACGTGTTTCTTTTCTACGTGTTCTTCGAGGCCATGCTTGTCCCGATGTACTTCCTGATTGGACGGTACGGCGGCGCTCAGCGGTCCTATGCCGCTATCAAGTTCTTGCTGTACAGCCTGCTGGGTGGGTTGCTGATGCTCGCGGCCCTGATCGGGCTCTACGTGGTGTCGGGCCGAGAACTGGGTGAGGGCACGTTCAACTTCGAGGTGCTGACCCAGCTGAACATCGATCCGGGGACCCAAAAGTTCCTGTTCCTGGGGTTCTTCATCGCCTTCGCGATCAAGGCTCCTCTGTGGCCATTTCACACCTGGCTGCCTGATGCCGCCGCCGAGGCCCCACCCAGCAGCGCCATATTGCTCATCGGGGTGCTGGACAAGGTCGGAACCTTCGGGATGCTGCGCTACTGCCTGCCGCTTTTCCCGGCAGCCTCCCAGTACTACACGCCCGTGATCCTGGTGATGTGCGTGGTGGGAATTCTCTACGGGGCGCTATTGGCCATCGGGCAGACGGACATCAAGCGTTTGATCGCCTACACCTCGCTGTCCCACTTCGGCTTCATCGCCCTCGGAATCTTCGCGATGACCTCGCAGGCGCAGGCTGGGTCCGCCTTCTACATGGTCAATCACGGTTTCTCGACGGCGGCCTTGTTCCTGGTGGCGGCGTTCCTGATGACCCGGCGGGGTTCGAGTCTGATCAGCGATTTCGGCGGCGTCGGTCGCGTGGCCCCATTGCTCGCCGGCTTCTTCCTGGTGGCGGGCCTGTCCTCGCTCGCGTTACCCGGGATGAGCAGCTTCGTCAGCGAGTTTCTCGTCCTCGTCGGAACTTT
This sequence comes from Candidatus Nanopelagicales bacterium, assembly GCA_030699055.1. Classification (GTDB taxonomy): domain Bacteria; phylum Actinomycetota; class Actinomycetes; order S36-B12; family UBA10799; genus JAUYKX01. The sequence continues at coordinate 3,567 of JAUYKX010000032.1, read as the reverse complement.
CGAGCGCTATCAGGTCGCGGCCATTCTGGCCACGCTGGGAATCGTGTTGGCCGCGCTGTACATCCTCTGGCTGTATCAACGGACGATGACCGGACCCGTGATCGACAGCTGTCGGAGCATGAGCGATCTGAAGGCCCGGGAGGTGGTGGCGGTCGCTCCGCTGTTCGTATTGATCATCGGGTTGGGTGTGTTCCCGCAGGTTGCCCTCGGTGTGATCAACCCGGCGGTGGAGCGGACCATGACCTCGGTGGGTGCGAGCGATCCACCGCCGACAGTCGCCGCCCCGGTCTCGGCTGAAGGGGGCCGATGATGACCGGATTGCTTTCCGCCGTCACGATTTCGGCTCCCACGGTCGACTACCGGCAGTTGGGACCCGTGATCATCGTGCTCGGTATGGCGGTGGTCTCGGTGTTGGTCGAGGCATTCCTGCCCCTTAAGGCCCGGCGCCCAACCCAGGTGTTCCTGGTGTTCGTGGCCTTGGTCGCGGCTTTCTGGTGGACGGTCAGACTGGCCGGGACAAGTCAGTTGGCTGCCGAGGGGGCGGTTGCTGTCGACGGTCCGGGGTTGGTCTTCCAGGGGCTGGTCCTGTTGACCTCCATCGTGGCTGCGTTTCTGATTGGTGAGCGGTCGGTAGACCCGGCCGGGGACGCCTTCACGGCGCGGGCCAGTGCCCTGCCGGGGACCGAAGACGAAAGGCAGTTCTCGCGCAAGGGTTGGTCGCAGACCGAGATCTGGCCGCTTTATCTCTTCTGCGTCGGCGGAATGCTGCTATTCGTCATCGCCAACGATTTGCTGATGTTGTTCATCGCCCTGGAGGTCATGTCGCTGCCGTTGTACCTGTTCGCCGGATTGGCTCGGCGGCGGCGACTGCTGAGCCAGGAAGCAGCGATGAAGTACTTCCTGCTTGGCGCATTCAGTTCTGCGATTCTCCTGTATGGCGCGGCCATGCTCTACGGCTTCGCGGGGACCGTTGAATATGCGGGGATCGCGGAGGCGATGGCCGGCCAGGCCGCTCCGAACGGGCTACTGATCGCGGGAATGGTGCTGGTGGCGATCGGCCTGCTGTTCAAGGTTGCCGCCGTTCCGTTCCACCAATGGGCTCCGGACGTTTACCAGGGCTCCCCGACTCCCATCACCGCATTCATGGCCGTCGTCGTGAAGATCGCCGCTTTCGGGGCCCTGTTCAGATTCATGTACGTCGCGCTGGGCGGTCTTCGTTGGGATTGGCGACCGATGTTCTGGGTGATCGCAATCTTGACGATGCTGGTCGGGGCGATCTTCGCTCTGACCCAGACCGACATGAAGCGGATGCTGGCGTACTCATCCATCACCCACGCCGGCTTCCTGCTGATCGCGGTTCTGGCCACGGATCAGAGCGGCCTGTCGGGAGCCATGATCTACCTTCTGGCCTACGCCGCCGCGACCCTGGGCGGATTTGCCGTGGTCACCCTGGTCCGCGACTCGGGTGGAGAGGCCACCCACCTGTCGTCTTGGGCTGGGCTGGGGAAGCGGGCGCCCTGGTTGGCAGCGGCATATGCGCTGTTCCTGTTGAGTTTTGCCGGGATTCCCCTGACCGCGGGCTTCATCGGAAAGTTCGCGGTGTTCAACGCTGGCATCCAGGGCGATGCGGCTCCGGTCGTGGTCGTGGCCGCGGTCGCCAGCGCGATTGCCGCCTTCTTCTACCTTCGCGTGATCGTGCTGATGTTCTTCACGGATCCGTCCCCGGACGGGCCTGAGGTTATGGTCCCGAGCGCCTTCACTGGTTCAGTCATCGGCGCGGGAGTGGTGCTGACCGTGCTGGTGGGGATCCTGCCTCAGCCGTTCATTCAGCTTGCCGAGCAGGCGTCGATATTCATTCGGTAAGCCCACCGCCGGTTGGCGGCTGGTGACCCGCGATACGTCGCGCCCAACGGATGCGAAACGGAGCTGCGCGGCAAGGTAACGTCGCGCTGTGACGTCACGAGCCGGCACTGGTATCAGGGACAGCTTGCTGAGAGAGGAAGTTTCTCGGCAACTCGATCTGGTGGAGGAGTTGCTGCGCGATGCCGTGCAGGGTGAGGACGAGTTCGTCACTGCCGCGGCCCGGCACCTGGCTGATGCCGGTGGAAAGCGTTTTCGCCCTTTGCTGACGGTCCTGGCGGCGTATCTGGGCCAGCCGGACGCCCCGGAGGTATCGATCGCCGCCGTGGTCGTCGAATTGACTCATCTGGCGACCCTCTATCACGACGATGTGATGGACGAGGCAACGCGGCGGAGGGGTACCGATTCGGCCAATGCCCGCTGGGACAACTCGGTGGCCATTCTGGCGGGCGATTACCTTTTCGCCCGAGCTTCGGACCTGGTAGCCGGGCTGGGGCCGGAAGCAGTACGGATACAAGCGAGGACTTTCCAACGGCTGGTCACGGGTCAGATTCGGGAAACAATCGGTTCCGCAGACGGGGAAGATCCGGTCGAGCATCACCTCGATGTGCTGGCCGACAAGACCGGATCACTCATCGCTACGGCGGGCCGTTTCGGGGCAATGTTCGGCGGCTGCAACCCAGAAGTGATCTCGACGATGGAGAGTTTCGGGGAGCAGATCGGAGTGGCGTTCCAACTCGCCGATGACCTGGTCGACATTGGCGACCAGCCTGGCGTCACGGGCAAGACTCCCGGCACTGACCTGCGTGAGGGTGTCTTGACCATGCCCGCCTTGCTGGTGCTCAGGTCGGATCAGCCTGGCGACGCACGTTTGCGGGAGTTGCTGTCCCGTCCGATTCCCGACGACGAAGAACACGCTGAGGCCTTGGAACTACTTCGCGCCCACGCGGCGGTGGCACAAGCGCGTGACATCGCTCGCGGATGGGCCGACGACGCTCGCCGGACGCTGGAACCGCTTCCTTCCGGACCCGTGCGGCAGGCGCTGGTCGATTTGTGCGATTACGTGGTCACCAGGAGTGGCTGAATTACGGCTACAGGGCCAGCAGCTTGGCGGCCAGGTCGGTCATGACTTCCGTCGCCCCGCCTCCGATGCCGAGGATTCGCGCGTCCCGATAGTGACGCTCGACCTCAGTGCCGCGCATGTATCCCGCACCTCCGAAGATCTGCACGGCGCGGTCCACGACGAACTCGGCGGCGGCAACGGCGGTGTTCTTCGCCAGGACCGCGTCCAGCATCGCGGACTCACCACTGTCGATCTTCGCGGCAATGGCGCGCGTGTAGCTGCGAGCGACTTCGATTTGTCTAAACATCTCGACCAGGTCATGTCGGATCACCTGGCGCGCAATCAGCGGCCTGCCGAAGGTCTGGCGCTCACGAGCCCACTCGACGGTCAGATCCCAGCAACGGGCAGCGGTGGCGTATCCGAGCGTGGCCAGGGAGAGTCGCTCGGTGGCGAAGTGTCGAGCCAGAGAGGCGAAGCCACCCCCGGCTTTGGGGGTTAACAGTGCGGCGTCCGGAACTCGGCAGTCGACAAAGGCCAATTCCGCGGTATCGCTGCATTGCCAGCCCATCTTGGCGAGCTTGCCGGTGACCCGGAAGCCAGGGGAGTTCCGGTCGACAGCGAAAAGGGCGATCCCGGCTGCTCCG
>JAUYKX010000022.1 GCA_030699055.1 Candidatus Nanopelagicales bacterium | reverse complement strand
TCGGATCCTGAAGTTCTGAAGGCAGCCTCGACATATGTGGTGACCGTGCCGACACCGATTGATGAGTTCAAACGGCCAGATCTTGCACCACTGGAATCGGCTAGCCGCACCGTCGGCAAGGTTCTTTGCCCAGGTGATCTGGTCATTTACGAGTCCACGGTCTATCCCGGCGCTACTGAGGAAATCTGCGTCCCGATATTGGAGGCCGAGTCCGGGCTGCGGTTCAACGAGGAATTCTTCGTGGGATACAGCCCTGAGCGAATCAATCCGGGCGATCGCCTCCATCGGCTGAACACAATCGTCAAGATCACATCTGGTTCGACTCCCGAAGCAGCTGATCGAGTGGACGCGCTTTACCGCGCAATCGTCACTGCGGGTACTCATCGAGCTCCATCGATTCGCGTTGCCGAAGCGGCCAAAGTCATCGAGAACATTCAACGCGACATCAACATCGCACTGATCAATGAGTTGGCGGTTCTGTTCGATCAACTTGGTATTGATACGCACGACGTTCTCGAGGCCGCCAGCACGAAGTGGAATTTCCTCCCGTTTCGACCCGGGCTCGTGGGTGGGCACTGCATCGGGGTGGACCCGTACTACCTGACGCACAAGGCGCAGGAGGTCGGCCACCATCCCGAGATCATCTTGGCTGGTAGACGGATCAATGACGGGATGGGATCTCATGTGGCGGACCAGGTTGTTCTGCTGATGGCACGGCGCGCGCAGCCGGTCAGCGGGGCCCGCGTTCTGATCCTCGGTCTCGCGTTCAAGGAAAACTGCCCGGACGTGCGCAATACCCGAGTCGTGGATATTCATAAGCGTTTGTCCGAATTCGGGATCAGTGTTGACGTCGCAGACCCCTGGGTCGACCCGCGAGATGCGGCGCAGGCCTGCGGGATCCCGCTGGTTGACATTGACGATGCCGCAAAGGACCGCTATGAAGCTGTGATTCTCGCGGTGCCACACAGGCAATTCCTGGACATTGCCCCAACCCTGCGAACGGTGGTGGGCGAAACAGGTGTGCTGTACGACGTCAAAGGTGCTTGGCCACGGGAGCTAGTCGACGGTCGCCTGTGACGACGACTGGGGGTTTTGAAACCAGTCCACGGTCGCAGTCAGCCCCGTTCTGAATGGAATCTCGGGCACATCGGGGAACAACTCCCTCAACAAGACAGGGTTGGACTGACTCGCCCGCACGTCCCCGACGCGGTCCGATCGATGCTCGACTGGCAGTTCCCGACACAGTAATTGCTCCAGTTCCGCGATCAAGTCAAGCAGCGTCACGTTCGCACCGATAGCGAGGTTGACCGGCACGCTCGATCGGACGCGGCGGTGTACCGCATCGGCCAGCACCCACGTGACCGTATCGACGAACGTGAAATCACGGCTCTGCAAACCGTCCCCATTCAGCGGAAGCGGAACACCCCGCAATGCGGCATCGATGAATGTGGGAATAACCGCCGCGTACACATGCCCGGCCGCCTGGCGCTGGCCGTAAACATTGAAAAAGCGGAAAGGCAATGTCGGCAGGTCGTACGACGTGCCATATGCCAGCACATACGATTCCGTGGCAAGTTTGCTTGCCGCGTACGGCGACATCGGACGAGTCGGCAAACTCTCGACACGCGGTAAGTCCGGTACCGAGCCATACACACTGCTCGATGACGCCGCAGTGACATACGCGCGCTCTCGCCGCGCCGCCTCCAACACCATCAACGTCCCCGTCGCGTTTGCGCTATGACTTGCCACCGGGTTCTCCACCGACCGCGGCACACTGCCGAGGGCCGCCAGATGCACAATCGCCTCCGCCCCAGCGGCGGCCCCAGCCAAAGCGTTCTCATCGAGAATGCTGGCCACGAAAAAGTCGATGTCCAAACCCGTCAAGTTATCCGCGAACCCGGTACTCAGATCGTCGATCACCGCGACGCTGTCACCATCCGACAGGAACCGTCGAACCAGATTCGACCCAATGAACCCGGCTCCGCCGGTGACAAGGATTCGCACAGCGAGAGTTTCGCACGGATGCAACTGGACCCGTCACCCGTCACCCGTCACCGTGACGCCGCAATCGTCACTGGATACGCTGTGACTTCGACTACACCACGGGATCGGCGAAGTGAAGTACGAACGGTGGGCCTTCGGAGGGGATGACGAGATGATCGGACGATCCATGTTCCGCAAACTGCGACTTCTCCAGTCCAGATGGATCATTGTTGATCTGGGGTCTTGGCTCGTCGGCGCGATGGTCGCCGCCGAGTTGCGGTTCGAGTTGGGCGCTTCACCGGACGTCATCCTTAGTTACCTTCTCGTCGGCTTGATCGCCGGGCTCACCCACGTCGCTCTCGGCTGGTTCACTCGCGAGTACTTCGGCCGCTGTCGACGAGGCTCCTTCGAGGATTTGCGTTCGGTCGCTACCGCCACTGTGATGAACAGTGTCTTTTGGTCACTTGTGCTTATCGCCTTCCAGCCAGTCGGGTTTCCCCGGACCATGGCGGTCACATCGGGGCTGATTGCCCTGGCGTTGATGATCTCCGCCTGCGCCGGGGCGAGAATCATCCGGGAGCGAGCACAGACCCCAGCCCCGGATGGGGAGCGCGCAATTCTGTTCGGCGCCGGTGAGGCCGGCGAACAGTTGGCCCGGTCAATGCGGCGGGATCCGGCGGGCAAGTACTTACCGGTCGCGTTCCTGGATGACGACCGGTCACTTCAGTCCCTGCGGCTCGAGGGAATCGACGTCCAAGGCTCTAGGGATGACATTCGGCGGGTCGCCAGGGGAACCGGGGCCACCGCTCTGATCGTGGCCATCGCCCGCGCTGAATCCAGGCTGCTCAACGAGCTTGAGGACCGTTGCGAGGCCGCGGGCCTTGCCATGCTGGTGCTTCCCCCCGTGTCCCAGTTGGTGAGCCACGGCGTCGGGGTGGGGGACGTGCGGGAGGTCGACGAGGCCGACCTGCTCGGCCGCTCGATCGTGAAAACCGATCAGGACGCGATCGGCAACATGCTCCATGATCGCCGGGTTCTGGTGACTGGCGCTGGCGGCTCCATCGGCAGCGAGCTGGCACGCACGATTAGCCCGTTCGGCCCCAGTCAGCTGATTCTGGTTGATCGGGATGAATCAGCCCTCCACGCCGTCGAACTGAGCATCAAGGGCCGCGCGCTGTTGGACAGCGACGACCTGGTCTTGGCCGACATCCGCGACGTTGACCGCATCAACGAGGTATTCGAGCGATACCGGCCGGACATCGTGTTCCATGCAGCGGCCCTCAAACACCTTCCGTTGCTGGAACAAGCGCCGAAAGAAGCCGTCAAGACCAATGTCATGGGCACGTGGAATGTTCTGTCCGCCGCCCGGAGCGTCGGCGTTGAGGTTTTCGTGAATATCTCCACCGACAAGGCGGCCAACCCCACCAGTGTCCTGGGTTTCAGCAAACGGATCACGGAGCGTCTCACCACCGAGGTGAACGAAGACGCCGGTCCCGGCAGGTATCTCAGTGTGCGCTTCGGCAACGTGTTGGGCAGTCGCGGTTCGATGTTGGGCACGTTCATGTCACAGATCGAGCGGGGCGGACCGGTTACCGTCACCCACCAGGACGTAACCCGCTACTTCATGACCATCCCGGAGGCGTGCGAGTTGGTGCTGCAGGCTTCGGTGGTGGGTCGGCGCGGCGAAGTGCTGATCCTGGACATGGGCGAGCCCGTCCGGATCGCCGACGTTGCCAAGAGACTGATCCGACATTCCCGGCAGCGGATCGAAATCGTTTACACCGGCTTGCGGCCGGCGGAGAAGTTGCACGAGGAATTGCTGGCCGAGGGTGAGCGCGATGAACGACCGTTCCACCCGAAAATCACCCACACCACTGTTGCGCGATTGTCGATCTCCGAGGTCGCCGTCGACCTGGGCGACAGTGATGCTGATTGCCGGATGCGGCTCGGCAAGCTGGCCCTCAACGAGCCCCTGGTCGACTTTCCCCAGAAAACGAATCAACACTGACGGCCGCTTCCCGTGGCATTGACCGATCCGGCCTGCTAGTGTCGTCCGCGCAATGCATGCCTGTAGGGGCCGCAAGGTTTCAAACGACGGAGGAATAGGGAGCAATGATCATGTTGAATAAGCGGAATGCGGTGGGGCTCGCAGCCTCCATGGCAGTGGCGGGTCTGTTGTTCCCGGCCGTCGGACCGGCTGCCGGGGCGACGAATCGGATGACCCTCGATGAGTGCGCGGCGCAAACGACCAACGCGGAAGCGAACTACACCGTCGTCGACTCGTCTGACAACAGCAAGTGCGTATCCAATCCGGACGGCACCTTCGTTTGGATTATGAACGAAACGATCACCGAAGGCCGGTTCGTCAAAGGGAAAGTGCAGTTCTGGCCAACAAACAGCAGGGCTGCCCGGAAGGCTAAGCGAGGCAAGGCTGCCCGTGGGGACAAGCGGCTCATGGTTAACGTTTACTTTATTCGAGGCAACAAGGTGCTGGTTAAGCGGCTGCCCATCGACAGCAACGGGCGCGTCAAGTTCCGGCGCAAGCTCAATTTGACGGGCACCTGGGCAGTTGTCATCGCCCGGGGCGGAAGGACATTGAGCACCACCGTTCAGGTGACCGGCTGACCCGGCACCACTCCTCTGACCCACCCGTAGCCGGGTGCCCTTTCCACATGGGGCACCCGGCTACGTGCAGTCCGGGCCCTTTTCCACACTGATTCCCTGCGGGTTCAACATCGGCTGCGGTTGCACGATCGGCGGGGCATTGAGCAGATCCAGCGTGCCGAACTCGGTGAACTCCACCTCTATCGTCCTGGTCCCCTTCGGTGGCAACTCCACCCCGAACATCGCCACCGGGTGGCCCCGCTCCTCACCGGTGAACAGGGGGGCGTCCGCACCGGGAACACCCGTGCCTCCCGTCGCCAGGTGGGCACCCTGCGGCAGGTAGACGGCCAACCGCACCCGATTGGACCCGTCACTACGGGAGTCACCGCCTCCCCACATGGCCCTATCCCCCCGGCCGAAGTAGCTGTCGGGTAACCCGAGTGGAGCATCGTTTCGCAACTCGACCGTCATCACCGATCGTCGGCCGGACCCGACACATTCGCCACCCCGGTACCGGACATTCGTGTACAAGAACGAGTCCAGCTTGTTCCCCGCGTTGTTGTTCACCACCGCCATAGCGAAGGGACCCGGCTGGTCCGGCACGGTTCCACCGATAACTGCCTCCGCCAACTGCGCTTCCAGCCCCGGCTCGGCCGCCCACAGGTAGAGATTGCGCTGCCGAATGCTGTCGAACAACGCGCGGATCGTGGGCAGTGCGGGCGCTGAACCCGAAGCCAGCCGATCGAGCACTGCTGCGGTCAATTTCAGTACGAACGCGTCCTTGGCCGCCGATTCCGGGAACCGGCGGTAGGCCTCGACTGTCAACCATTGGTAGGCGTTCTCCCCGGTCACGGTGATTCCATCGACCGTGACCGGTCCGACCACGCCGATCAGGTTCGCCACCGCCCGCTGATCGAGCGACATCACGGCATCCGGCAGTTCCTTCGTCTGCCGCTTCCACATGCTGGCCAGCAATTCACCGGCATAGGGGAAGTGCGGACTCAGATTCACGCCATAGATGTGTTGAAGTCGAGCGGCACCCCACAGGTTCTGACTGTCGAGGGGCAGCAAACCGGCGTCGGCGAGCTCGGTCAGTTCCTCGTTGGCCCCGGTGCGCTCGAGTTTCACGGCCCCGGCGTCGACCTTCATCAAGGCAAAGGCCCCGACCAGGCCCCCGGTGCCCCGGGCCTCGCCGCCATTCTGGATCGCGACGAACCAGCGTTGGGCGCGCTCCGACCCGAGCAGTTTGGCGATCGCCCCGGCGGCTCTCGCCAGGCCCGCCAGTTCAGGCGCCAGCGAGGCGATCTCCCCCTGGGCCCTGGCCACGGTCTCGCCAAGGCCGGCGGGCAACGCGGATGCGTCTATCCCCTCGATCTGTTGCTCTGTGTACTCGAGCGCCTCAACTAGTTCCCCAGCCGCTTCCCCGAGCCGGGTGAGCACCGGTCGGGGGATGGCCTTGCCGAATGTGCCGTCACCAGACGTGACCAGCGCGCGCACGGCCTCCTCCAGGCCGGCAGCGGCCCGGGCCAATTCACCCGCGCTGCTGGTGGTCCGCCGAACGGCGTCAACACCCGGGCCGACCACCGGCACCCGGCTCGCCAACCACCAGGCGGGTCCGCTGGTGTAGTTGTCGGCGCGAATCAGGTTCACGCGCAGGGCGCCCAATTCGTCGACCAACTCGCCCAGCCTGGCATCGGGCCGGTCGGCCGCCTGCCCGATCTGCGCGGCCCGGTCCTTGGCCTCGGTCAGCTGACCAGCCGCCAGGCCTCCGGTGAGCAGCAGGTACCCGACCAGGGTCAGCGCGGTGGCCACGGCGGAAAGAACGAGGACCCGGAACGGGAAGCGGGGGCGCGGGCGAGTAGACACCGACCCATCTTCACATGAGCCGACCCGGCCCGGGCCATGCCGTATTCGGCGCCGTATTCGGCGGATACCGGATTCCACGATCTTCTGCCGGGCGGGCGGGTGTCCGTCACCCATTCGGCGGCGCCGGCCAGCCAGTACGCGCCGTTGACTGAGACCGCCAGCAGATAATCAAGACGCCCACAGTGGAATCGAGCAGTCATGGCAATCGGACCGATCACGGCCACCGTGGTTGTAATCGTGCTCGGGCTGGCCGGCATCGGCCCGGCGACCGCTGATGACCGGCTGGCTGGTGCAGCCGGCGTCCCGGTGGCGTCGGCCGGCAACCCGCACTTCCTGGTCGATGACCCGGCCGCGCCGGTGCGGCCCCAGTCCGCGCCGGCGGACGGTGACCCGGAAGGTGTCGCCCGAGCCTTCCTCCGGGAAACCCGGGTCGACAAATCCGACTCCACGCCGTCGGAGGGCCTGGACCTGTTGAACCTCCAGGCCTCGGTAGCAGGGGGAACCGTGGTCCGATTCCAACGTCGGGTTTCCGGCATCCCGGTGTTGGCGGGCGAGGTGGTGATCGATGTCGACAGGTCTGGAGGTGTGCGGGCGGCGGTCACGACCGACGAGCCCGCCAGCCCGAAGGTGATGTCCGCGACCGTCTCCCGGGGTCGGGCAACCAACTTCGCGATCGCGTCGGTAGCCAAGCGCGAGTCGGTCAAAACCAGGGTTCTCCGGGCTGAGCCCGCCGAACTCTGGGTCTACGATCCGTCGCTTCTGCGGGATAGGACCAGGACCGAACCCCGCCTGGTCTGGCGAGCCGAGGTTCGAGGTGCGAAGGCCACCGCGACTCGGGAACTCGCCCTGGTCGACGCCGTTTCGGGGCAACTGGTCCGCGCAATAGAACTGATCAGCGAGGCGAAGAATCGAAGAACGTGTGATGCCAACGGCACGTCGGACAAGGTGCCCTGCAATCTGGCGGACGCGGCCCGAACCGAAGGAATGGCCGCGATTGGCATCGCGGATGTCGATGCCGCCCACGACCACGCGGGTGAGACCTACGACTTGTTCGCCGCCCTCGGGCGCGACTCGCTCGACAACAACGGCATGGCGATCGCATCGACGGTGCGATTCTGCGACGGGGCCTGTCCCTACGAGAACGCGTATTGGGACGGCTCGCAGATGGTGTACGGCGAAGGCTTCGCGGTTGACGACGTTGTTGGCCATGAGCTGACCCACGGTGTCACCGAGTTCACCTCCGGGCTCATCTACGCGGACCAGTCGGGTGCCATCAACGAGTCACTCAGTGACATCTTCGGCGAGTTCGTCGACCTCACGAATGGCACCGGAACCGACACGTCGGCAAGCCGATGGCTCTTGGGTGAGGACATCCCCGGAATCGGCGCGATTCGCGACATGAATAACCCGCCCGCGATGGGCGACCCGGATCGAATCGGAAGCTCTCTTTACTACACAGGATCGGGCGACAACGGCGGAGTCCACACCAACAGCGGAGTCGGCAACAAGTTCTCGTACCTGCTCACTGACGGCGACACCTTCAACGGGCAGACGGTGTCCGGAATCGGCATCACGAAGGCGTCCCGGGTCATTTACGAGGCGAACAAACTGCTGACGTCGGGCGCCGGGTATGCCGATTTCGGTGCCGCCCTCCGCACGTCGTGCGCGACGCTGGCGGCCACCGCCATCGACGGCATCGGATCGGCCGACTGCACCCAGGTTGACAAGGCAGTCCTGGCCACGGAGATGGACGACGGCGACCTCGAACCGACGCCCGAGCAGGCACCTGTGTGCGACTCGGATCAGACCCGCAGCGTGCTCTGGGAGGACGACATGTCCGACCCGGGGTCGGGCAACTGGGTCGCCAGTTTGGCGCTCGGGTCGTACGGCTGGTCCCATCAGACCGAATCCGGCAGCGGACGAAGCACGATCTTCGGCCCGAATCCCAGCTCCGTAACCGACAGTCGAATGAAGCGGGCATCCGGGCTCGTGGTGCCGTCGGGCAGCACCTATCTGCGCTTCGACCACGACTACGGATTCGAAACGCCGGACTACGACGGGGGTGTCGTCGAGTACAGCGTCGACAACGAGGCCAGTTGGCTCGATGCGAGCTCACTGCCGATGGACGTTGGCTACACCGGGGTGATCGACACGGACTGGGGAAACCCCCTGGCCGGTCGCGACGCGTTCGTCGGTTCCAGCAACGGTTGGACCTCCACGCGCATCAACCTGTCGTCGTTGGCGGGGCAAACCGTCCGGTTCCGATTCCGGGTCGGTACCGACACCAGTTTCGGAGCGGACGGCTGGTACGTGGACGACGTCCAGGTCTACTCGTGCGCGGCGAGTACGCCCGAGCCGACCCCGACCCCGACGCCGACCCCGACCCCGACGCCCGAGCCGACCGAGACCCCCACCCAGACCCCTGAGCCATCCGAGACCCCGACCCCGACCGCGAACCTGCCGAGCCAACCCCCGGCCAAGGTGCGCCGGGGCAAGTCAGTCCGACTGGCGGCCGCGACCGCCGCCGGGTCACCCGTTCGTTGGACCAGCCTGACGCGGCGCAAATGCCGAGTTCGGGGCACGACTTTGCGCGCCCGCAAGCGTGGCTTGTGCCGAATCCGGGCGCGAGTGAACAGCACGGGCACCTCAACCATCTACCGCGTCAGAATTCGCTGACGCGACCCGGTCCTCGCGACCGACATCTCCGTTGCGCTTGACAACCAGCGACCGTTTCGGCACATTGGTCCGACCACCCGACGATCCGCCTGGGTCGCCAAACCGTTCGGAGCCCAGTGAGCACCTTCCAACCCGTAACCCGCAACCGAGTCGCCGACCAGGTGGCCGGAGCGATCCGAGGCGCGATACTCGCCGGCGAATACCCGCCCGGCCAACGACTGCCCGCCGAACGGGATCTGGCCCAGCAGTTCGACGTGAACCGGTCGAGCGTGCGGGAGGCCCTGCACCGGTTGGAGGCCTGGGGACTGGTCGACGTGCGGCACGGCGGCGGGGCGACGGTGTCCGACTTCCTGGCCGCCTCGGGGCTTCACGTCCTGCCGTGGCTGTTGGCCCCGAACGGGGCGCCGGATCCGAAGCTGCTGCGCGACCTGCTGAGCCTGCGGGTCGCGCTGCTCGAGTTCACCGCTCAGCAGGCGGCCACCCGGGCCACTCCGGCCGACCTGGCCTCCCTCGATGCCGCGGTGGTCGAGTTGCGGGCGGCCGACGGGCCTTCCACCGTTCAGGAGGCCGACTTCACGTTCTTCGAAGCCCTGATCGCCGCCTCGGGCAACCTGGTGCTGCAGCTGATGTCGACCGCAATCGGTGCCGCCTACCAGGAGAACCGGGAGATGTTCGTCGCCCTGTACCCGGCCGGGCCGGCAAACACCGCGCTGCACGAGGCGACGGTGGCCGCGATCCGCCAATCCGACCCGCAGGCGGCTGGCGCGGCGATGCGCCGGTACGGCCAAGCAGCCCTGGAGGTGTTCGACCGATGACCGACCCAACCCGCCAGCTCGAGATCGCCCGGGCCGGCCAGCACGACTGGGGTCGCCTCAGTCCGACCGCCCGCGCCGAGGCCCTGCGCCCGCTGGCCGCAGCCATTGGCAAGCGGCTCGATGACATCGCCGACCTGATCGCCGACGAGAACGGCAAACCACGGGCCGAGGCGATCGCGCACGAGGTGCTGGCCGCCGTCCAGCTGGTGC